>JAISXC010000269.1 GCA_031270875.1 Desulfovibrio sp. | reverse complement strand
GTGCTCGGCGCCAGGCTTGAAAGCTGTACGGAAAAGGTTTCGTAATATGTCCAAAGGAGAACCCTTGTGCGCAATATGAACGACATCCTGCGCCAGGCGCAGGTTATGCAGCAGAAATTGTCCAAATTGCAGCAGGAGGCGGCCGGGCGCGTCTATGAGGCCTCCAGCGGAGGCGGCATGGTGAAGGCGGAGGTCTCCGGCAAACAGGATCTCGTGAGGCTGACCATCGCCCCCCAGGCACTGGAAGGCGGCGACGTGGAAATGTTGCAGGATCTCATTGTGGCTGCCGTCAATGAAGCGGGCCGCATCGCCCGCGACACCCTGGAACGGGAAATGAACGCCATTTCCGGCGGCATCAGAATCCCCGGAATGCTCTAGCCGCGCCTTTCGTCCGTCTATGCACTCCCGCGCCCCCGCGCCTCTCAAGGCACTTGTGGAGCAGCTCGCCCGCCTGCCCGGCATGGGGCCGAAATCCGCCCTGCGCGCGGCCATGGCCCTGCTCAAGTGGCCGGAATCCGAAACGCGCCGTCTCGGGGCCGGCATCCACGGCCTGCGCGACGCCCTGCGCCTGTGCTCGCGCTGCGGCGGCCTCACCGCGGCGGACCCTTGCGAAATCTGCGCCGACGCCGCGCGCGCCCGCGACATCCTGTGCCTGGTGGCGGAATGGGACAGCATGCTCGCCCTGGATGAAGGCGGCTTTTATCACGGCCAGTACATGATTTTGGGCGGCCTTCTGGAACCTCTGGCGCAAAAAGACCCGGAAACGCTTGAGGTGGACAGGCTCCTGCGCCGTCTGGCCGAAGGCGAGGTGAAGGAGCTTGTGCTGGCCCTGGGGGCCACGCTGGAGGCCGACAACACGGCCTCCTTCATCCGCCGGCTTGTGGACGGGCGCTTCCCGCGCCTGAAGGTTTCCCGCCTTGCCCAGGGCATTCCCCTGGGCGCGGAAGTCAAATACATGGACAGGGAAACCCTGCGCCAGTCCCTGCGCTACCGTCAGGAACTCGTCTGAGGGCGACGCCCCGCCGGCGGTCAATGTCCACCTGGGGGTAAAAGGTATTGAGTCGCCCTTGTCCGACGGCGCAGCTGTTGATATGATGAGGCAACAAGAGGGGGCGCCATGAAAAAGCCCGATTTTACCATACGATTCACCGGCAGAGGCATCAAGCCGGAATCCTTCTCCATTGAAGACCTTCAATCTCTTCTTGTCGAGATAAAGAATACTGTCAAATCAGACAGTAATGACATCGTCACCATTTCACTCGTCAGCATCAGGAGAAAAAGCGCGGCCTACAGTTTTGTCACGTCGGATACGGAATCTCCGGACGGTGGTTTGTCGAAAATCATTGACAGCCTAAAAGCGCCGCAGACGGACAGTCAGGGCCGGCAACGCGGCCTCTTCGCTCATCTGGAGCGGGTGAACAGAAATAAGGATTGTAGAGTGCATCTACTTGATTCATTTGGTAAAAAGGCGTTTGAATTCAAACGGAAAGCCGGTGAGCCTTTACCGGGAAAATTGTTCAGGGAATGGGCATCGGTGGTCGGGAAGGTTGTCAACGTTGGCGGGGCGAGAAAGCCACAAGCTGAAATTGTTTGCCGAGACGGGCACAAGGTCTTTGCATACGGTTCAGAGGAACAAATCAAAAAGTTGGCAATGCATCTGTATCAGGAAGTTCGGCTTGATGGCTTTGTGTTCGCGGACCAACAAACCGGCGTCGTAAAGATGGAAGATATAACCGGCATGGCATCCCATAAGCATGGTGGCATAGCAGATGTTTTTGCGGAACTCAGGGAAAATTTTGGCGATAAACTGAACCTTGGAGAAGAGGTGAGTCCTGTATTATACCAAAGGGAAATACGGGGCTGACATGAGCAAAATTGTTTGCCTTGATACCAATATTGTCATTTGGGGATTACTCAAGCAAGGGAAAGCGGCTGATGAAATGAAACGTGAAAAGGCCGTTTATTTGTTAACCTCGCTCCAACAAAATAGAGACAGGGTTCTTATTTCCGCAATCGCATTGGCTGAGGTTGTTGCGAAGATTGAGAATGCAAAAGATAAACAGACGATAATTTCAAAATTGTCCGAAAATTGTGAAATCATACCGTTCGACATTGGGAGCGCCGAAGAGTTTGGGGTAGTAAGAAGTGTCGGAATTCAAGCAAAATCAAAGAGCTTTTCTCGCAAAGAAATATCTTTGGATAGTTTGATTGTAGCATCCTGCAAAAAATATAAAGTTGATACTTTGTATACAGATGATAACCATCTTGCCGGTATTGCCAGAAATTTTATGAAAGTGGAGGGATTGCCGGGCATCCCGCCCCGGCCGATCAATTTTTTGAGCCAACCGTAGAACGTATACGGCACTGTAAACAACGCCCCGCCGCCGCGATCGGCGATTTTTTGCGATACAGCCAAAAAGGCCGCCCTGGGGCGGCCTTTCGGTTGGTGTTGACAATGCGCGCTTGCCGCTTGTGCGGCGCTTTTTCCTAGAAGGAATACACGAACTGCAGGCTGATGTTCCAAGGATCGCGCTGCTGATCGCTTCTGCCGTTCATCTGGCTGAGGCCCCAGACGGAGCGGGAGTGATCCAGCCAGGTGGCGATGTAGCTGGCGTCCATGTAGACCAGGAAGTTTTCGTACATCTGATACCTGGTGGTCAGGCCGACTTCCAGGGCGTGATCCTGGGTGGTCATGTACAGCGGATCCATGCCCGCGAGACCGGCGTTCGGGCCGGCGATAATGGCGGGGTTGGTGCTCCATCCCGGTCCTTTCCGGCCGGTGATGTACTTGGCCATGGTGGTGCTGTTGGTGCCGCCGATGTAGGTCAGGCGCAGGGTGTGCTTGAGGTCTTCCACAAAGCTCACGTTCTTCAGGCGGGCGCCGATGCCCCAGGTGCCCGTCATGTTGCGGCTGAGAACATTTTCGCGCGGCGGGATGTAGGGGTTGCCGTTGAAAGCGAAGGAGGAGAGATCGTTGGTGGAGCCGTTGGCGTCGAAGCTGGGCATGCGCTCGGAGCCGTTGGCCGGGTTGCTGTCGTCGCCGGAGGCGTACCAGGCGTACAGGCCCGGGACGGCCCAGTCAAGCTTGTACTCGAAGAGCAGGGAGGCCAGCCAGCCCTGGCGGTTCAGGCGGCTGTCGTCCCAGCGCACGGAGCCGTACTTGAAATCCCAGGCGATGCGGAAGGGGTCAAGCACGGTCACTTCGCCCGTCAGGCCGGCCCACCAGGCCTCGGCATAGCTGCTCAGCCTTTTGGTGGCGTTGGAGCCGTCCTTGTGGCGCGAGCCGCCCACAGGAACCATGCCGCCCAGCACATAGGAGGTGCCGACGTTGCTGATGCCGAGGTTGCCGAATTCGCCAGTTCCGTCTTTAAAGGCATTGGGACCGATGGCCGCGTACAGAGCCCAGGGGGTCGCCTTGACACCGTCAAAGGTCAGGGGCAGCACCAGGGCGAAGGCGTCCACATTGTCCATGTAGTTGGCGTACGCTGTCCTGCCGCCGTAGTTTGTGGTGTAGTTGTCGTTGAAGGGACGCGCCCACAGGGCTGTCAGGCTGACGTTGTCGTTGAACTTGTAGTTGGCCACAATGCCGGCCACATCGTCGTTAAACACGGAGGCGTCGCCGTTGGTGACAAAGCTCGGCAGGGCCATGGCCTGCAGGCCCATGCGGAGCTTCAGATCGGTCTGCGGAATCATCCAGTCAAGATAGGCCCATTTCAGTTCAATGGTGTTGGTCTGGTCACCGCCGAGCGGCGAACCGCCGTTGTTGTTGGTCGCGCCCGCTCCGGCGCTCTTGCCCCAGATGTTGTTGCCCATTTCAAAGTGCACCGTTCCGGACAGGGCTTCGGAGGCCACGGCTTCCAACTGCAGGCGGACGCGCTGCATGACGTCGAATTCATCCGTGCCGCCATAGCGGGAACCGGTGAGGCCGTTGCCGCCGGTGAAGCCGCCGTTCTGGCCGAAGTCAAAGGCCATGATCCACTGGCCTTTGGCTTTGAAGGCCAAAATCTCGCCCCGCGAAACTTTTCCGCGCGAACTGGAAAATTCCGTTTCAGGCATTATATTATGTCGTTAGAGGTTCGCGCCTTCCTGCATCGTCGTCCGTTTGCAGGCAAGGCGCATGAGGAAT
>JAISXC010000268.1 GCA_031270875.1 Desulfovibrio sp. | reverse complement strand
GATCAGTTGAACGGACGCAACGTGATCGTATGCATCAACGATCGGGGGCCCTATGCCAAGGGGCGCATTATTGACCTCTCGTACGCCGCCGCAAGGAAAATCAACCTGAATTCCCGCGGCATCGGGAAGGTTGACCTGGAAGTCGTCAGCGACGAGAACGGCGCGCCGATCAACACGGACAAAGCCTGGTATGTGCGCTACAGCGCCGTAAAAGACGGGGAAAGCGTCGGGCCGTTCCGCGTTTTCGCCGATGCCGCCGCCATGCACGAAGCCCTGCTCCAGGCTCATCCGGAGGCGGAAGTCGTCATGGACAGCGCCGAATAATCCGGTTTCCGGCCGAATTGAACTTATTGATGAATCAGTACCTTGGCCGGCCTCAATACCCTGTCGCCCAGTTTGTAGCCTGACTGCAAAACACGGCTGACGGCACCGGCTTCCAGATCATCACGCTTTTCCACCCCCACGGCTTCGTAGATCTCCGGCGTAAACAGGTCTCCTTCCCGGCCAAAGGGCACAAGTCCATGCCCGGCCACCGCCTCCAGCAGCAGTTTCCGCGTCATGGACACGCCTTGCAGCAAATCGCCGCACGCCTCATTTTTGCCGCCGTACTGGAGCGCAAGGTCCAGATTGTCCAGCGTGGGCAGAAGGTCCCCCAAAACGCGCTCCGCCGCGTAGCGCATCTGCTCGTCATGCTCACGTTTCAGGCGTTTCTTGAAATTATCCATTTCCGCCGCGGAGCGCAGCCGAATTTCCTCCACCTCGGCCCTGAGGCGGGCCGTCTCTTCTTCCGCCGCCTCCGGCGCACCCCGCTCCGGGCATGCTTTTCCCTCCTCTCCCGATAACTGGGGCTCCCGCATCTGTTCGGGGAAGGAGGCATCCAAGGAGCCCAAGCCCAGCGGATCATCCCAGGGATTGAAAGGATCCGCGGAACCCGGGCACTCGCGATCTCCCTGGTCCTTCCCGGGCGGGTCCGTTTTACGCCGCTGCATATATTCCTCCGCTTTTTAGATCACTTTGCGTCAACACTGTTCACCGTGCTTTCAAATTGATATTATAAGTCCTGAATCCGTAAAGGCCATACGGCAACCATCAAATTTTCGACAACAGGGATGAAACCCCGGCCGCCGGATTTGCGTTCGGGACAAATCAGGCCTCGCCCGGGGCGACTATCTCCAGAAGAACATCCCGGCGAAAAACCGGAAGCCTGAACAGAAACAGACCAAGAGCAAGCGTCGCCCCAGTGCAAGCGGTGATTTCGGCGAGCAGGGCCGCGGGCGTGTTGACAAAAACCACGCCCACCAAAATAGGGCAGAAAACCGGACCAATGCCGGAAATGTTCAAAAAATGGATCAAAAAGAGTTTCGGCATCGGCATGGGCATATAATCCACACCGTCCGTCATGGTCAAAGCCGGAGTTTTTCGATTTTTGTCGATGCGGAAAATTCTTTCGACAATTCTGCCGTATGCAATGTAGCCCAATATCAGAACCAGCACCGCCAGAAAAAAATAGAAAATATGCGGCATAACGGCACCCACATCTCCGAAGACGCGCGTTTTCGCAGCGGCATTATGTTCCCGGTGAAAGCTCCTCCGACAGCCAGCGACGCAGGAAAGCCCGCCCCGCTATGCGCGCCGCGTCTCCCAAGGTCCGCGCATCCTCCCGTATCCTGCCGGGATCAAAGCCTGATGCGGCGAGCTCGCAGCAATGGCCGATAAGCCAGGTTTCCATACGTCCGGCATCCGCCTCAGGATGAAACTGCAGCGCCAGCTGCCCGCGCGCCGCGGAAAAAGCCTGATTGGGCGTAAGGGCGGTAAAGGCCAGACGCCGCGCCCCGGAGGGAATATCGAAAGTATCCCCGTGCCAGTGCAGCACAGGCGCGCCCGCAAGTTCACCCAAAGGCCCGTTCCGGCCCTCATCGGTCAGCTCAATGCCGCCCCAGCCTATTTCCCTGCCTTGCCCGGCGTACACGCGCGCCCCAAGAGCCGCCGCCATAAGCTGAGCCCCCAGACATATCCCCAGCAACGGACGGCCTGAAACAAGCCGTATGCGGGACAGCATGCGCTCCTCCCGGAGAAAGGGATAGACATCCTCCTGCCCCACCCCGATGGGGCCTCCCAAAATCACGGCAAGATCTGCGGAAAGCCATTCGTCTCGCGTCACGGATTCCACCCCGGCCTGCGCATAGCGGATATCGTATCCCGCATCCTGAAGAACCGGAGCAAAGACGCCCAGATCCTCAAAACACACATGCCGCAATACCAGGCATCGCATGGCGCCTCCCTTCATTTGTTTGTGAAAAAAAAAGCGGAGGAGGCATCATTCGGCATAACGCGCCGCTATGTCCTGGAATTCCGGTTGAAGTTTGTCGAACGCCTCCGTCACATCCGGGTCAAACTGCGTGCCCTTGCCATCCAGAATTATTCTGGCCGCCTCCTCATGGGCCATGCCCTCCTTGTACACACGTTTGCTGCGCAAGGCGTCATAGACGTCCGCCACGCTCATCAGACGCGCGGAAAGGGGTATTTCCTCCCCCTTGAGCCTGCGCGGATAGCCCTTGCCGTCCCAACGCTCATGGTGACAATAGGCGATGTCCTGCGCCGTGCTCAGGAAGGAATTCTCCTCGCCCAAAAATTCCTCCGTGGAGGTCAGCATGGCGCGCCCGCGCGTGGTGTGCTCCTTCATGACTTCAAATTCCTCATCCGTCAGACGGCCCGGCTTGTGCAGCACGGCGTCGGGAATGGCCACCTTGCCCACATCGTGCAGGGGAGCCGAAAGATAGAGCATGGAAACAATCTCCAGCGTCAGCCCCTCGGCATAGCCGGGCAGTTTTGCCATGTCCTGGGCCAGAGACAGCACATAATTCTGCGTACGCTTGATATGCGCCCCGGTTTCCGGATCCCGCCATTCCGCAAGGTTCGCCATGGCATGGATCGTCGCTTCCTGGGTGTGGGCCAGTTGCCGCGTGCGCTCCGCCACAAGCTCGTTCAAATGGTCCCGGTGGCGTTTCAGCTCCACCGCGCTGTCGACACGGTTGCGCACAAGGGAGGCTATGAACGGTTTTTTGATATAATCCTGCGCTCCCAGCGAAAGGCCGGTGGCCTCATCCACGCC
>JAISXC010000199.1 GCA_031270875.1 Desulfovibrio sp. | reverse complement strand
TTGGGCTTTTCAATGCGATCCCAGGTCAGCCGGTGGATGCTGCGCACGGCGGAAACCAGAAAAGCCGCCTGGACGCCGCTGAATTCCGTCACAATCACCTTGGCGTTCTCCGTGCCGGCTATGGTCTTGTCGAGCCAGGCGGCCAGATCAAGAATGGGCAGCACCTTGCCCCGCAGACTGAATGTGCCCAGCACCGAGGGATCGTGCTTGCTCGGCACGTCCGTTATTTCCGGCAGGCGGATGATTTCCAGCACCTTGGCGACGTTTATGCCGTAATGCCCGCTGTAGACGCTGCCGTCCGGCTGGGTTTCATCAATGAGAAACTCAATGATTTCAAGTTCATTCTTGGCCTGTTTGTGCTGCGTCATGGCAATCCCCTGCGGTCGTCTCAAAATACATCGGCACGGCTGGCTATTTCTTAAGACGCGGCTCAGAAATTTTGCGCGGCGGCTCAAGGCGGGGGCAGAAGACGGACATATCGCATTCCCGGCAGCGGGGTCTGCGGGCATGACAGACATCACGCCCGAAAAGAACCATGCTGTGGTTGATGTTGCCCCATTGCCCACGCGGGAAAAGCGCCATCAGATCTTTTTCCACGGCGTCGGGCGACGTCTCCTCCGTCAGACCCAGACGATAGGCGATACGCTTGACGTGGGTGTCCACCGCGAGCCCCTCGTTGATGCCGAACGCGCCGAAAAGGACAACATTGGCCGTTTTGCGGGCGACACCCGGCAGGCTGACGAGAGCTTCAAGACTCCGGGGCACGGAGCCGGCAAAAACGTCACGCAGGCGCACGGCGGCGCCGATAAGGTTTTTGGCTTTGTTGCGGTAAAAACCGGTAGGGCGTATGACAGCCTCCAGATCCGCCCGGTCGGCCCCGGCCAAAGCCCCTGGGCAGGGCCAGCGCGCGAAGAGCGCGGGAGTTACGGTATTGACGCGCGCGTCCGTGCATTGGGCCGCAAGCACGGTGGCGACCAGCAACTCCCAGGCGTTTCGGGCGACAAGCCGGGAAGCTGGATCAGGGTAGCGCGCCCTGAGGGCGGCGAGAGTCCTCCGCGCGCGTGCGCGGCGCCCGGCATGGAGAGAATTCATGGAACGTCCTTGTTTGCCAAAGAGAACGAATTGGGGTATCCTCGGCGCCGATTCAGGCAGTTCGCCCCAGCACCCCGCGCTGGCATGGCAAGTATAAAAACAAAATCGCGCCAAAGGCAAGCCGCTACGCATGCCCCATGAGCCAAGAATCATAACGCTCTTCAGCGGCGGAATGGACAGCGCCACGGCCCTGTTCCGATGCCTTGAGGAATACGGCCGGGAAAGGGTTCTGGCCCTCAGTTTTCGCTACCCTTCCAAACACAACGCCCACGAACTCAAGGCCGCGCGAAATATTCTGGAATACCTCGGCCCGCGCGCGCCGCTGCGCCGCGTCATTGACATGACCCCGTGCTTTGAGGGATCAAAAAGCCATCTCCTCCGGGGCGGCGGAGAAATACCCGAAAGCCGCTATGCGGCGGACACCATGAGGCTGACGGTTGTTCCGGGCAGAAACCTCATTTTTCTGTCCGTCGCGGCCGGTCTGGCGGAATCTCTGGGCGCGGAAAAAATTTGCATTGCCGCGCATTTCGGAGACGGCCATATGTATCCGGACTGCCGCGAACCCTTTCTCCGCGCGGCGGACGAGGCCATTGCCCTGAGCACGGAAGGGCGCGTCCGCCTTGCCGCCCCCTTCGCGGGCATGAACAAAATCGAGATCGCGGCCCAGGGCAAACGCCTGGGCGTGCCCTTTGCCCTCACGCGCAGTTGTTACAAAAACCGGCAAAAACCCTGCGGCAAATGCGGCACCTGCGCCGAACGCAGGGAGGCGCTTGCCGCCGTCGGCATTGTGGAGTGACAGGTTCAATTTTTTGCCCGGGATCTCTCAATACTGTTCAGAGAACGCGGTGAAAAGTAAAAAAATTTTGACGAACCCGACCGGAGAAATTAAAATTTACCAAATAAAATCAAATTATTATCAATACACCCCATTTGGCATGAAATATGCTAGATAAAAAACACCTTCCTTTCTTTTGCTGATAGCCTCCTTCATTAAAGCGGTCTGGTTCCCCCATCCAGGCCGCTTTTTTACGGGTTGAACAAATGGAACAAGCGCATTTTCTGGATTCGGAATACCCCCAGGCCCCGCCGGAAAGGGCCGCCTTTCACATCATCCCTGTTCCTCTGGAGCGCAGCGTCTCCTACGGCGGCGGCGCCGCCAACGGCCCGGCCGCCCTGCTTCTGGCATCCCGCCAGCTGGAAGCCGCGGAAAACGGCATCGCGCCCGGCGAGTCAGGTTTTTATACCGCTCCTTTCGTGTCGTGCGAGGGCGGCGCCGAGGCCGTCCTCGCGCGGGTGGAAAGCACGGTGGCGCGCGCCGTTGACTGCCGCGCCTGCCCCGTGCTGCTTGGGGGCGAACACACGGTGAGCCTCGGCGCCTTGCGCGCCCTTGCCCGCGGGGGAGAGATCGGCATTGTGCAGATCGACGCCCACGCGGATTTGCGCCCCGAATATGGGGGAGATCCTTTTTCCCATGCCTGCGTCATGTACCGCGCCGTAAACGATCTCAAGCTGCCGCTGGTCCAGTTCGCGGTGCGGGAAATCAGCAGGGAGGAGGAAGCCCTTCGCAGAAGGCTGCAAATATGCCATTACGACGCCGCCGCTCTGGCGCGCGACGGTCTGCCGCCCGAACCCCTTCCGCGGGACTTTCCCCGGCGCCTGTACATAAGTTTTGACCTGGACGGCCTTGACGCCTCCCTCATGCCCGCCACGGGCACTCCTTCTCCGGGGGGTCTTTTCTGGCACGACGCCGTGGAACTGCTGAGGCGCTGTGCGCTCGGCCGGGAAATAGCCGGCTTCGACGTGGTGGAGCTCGCGCCTGTGCCAAGCCTGCGCCATGCCGACTTTACGGCCGCGAAACTTGCGCATGTGCTCATGACGCTGGCCCTGCCTCCGGCGGCATAAAACCTTTCCTCCCGGTGCGCTGCGAAAGCCGCTTTTGCCGGACCTGCCCGACGGGGCCGTTCCGTCCGGAGGGGAGGCCCGCGAGCCTCTCCTCCGGACAGTCCGGTTTCAGAACTCGTAGCGGAACGTGCCGAACACCCCATGGGATGTCGTGTGTTCCGAG
>JAISXC010000197.1 GCA_031270875.1 Desulfovibrio sp. | reverse complement strand
CGTATGTCGCGCATGGAATCGGCAATGCCGGCGCTGGTTGCGGATTCCTCGCCCACGGCGAGGGATATTCCGTTGACCTCCTCCATCGCGTTGCCGGCTATTTTCACAATGCTGATCAGGCTCTTGCCGGATTCTTCCGCAAACTCCGTCGCGGTGTGCGTCAGGGTCACGGTCTGTTCCGTCAGATCCCTGTTGATGGCGACTTCGGCGCGCAGCGCGGAAATGGACTTGTTGACGTCCTCGGTCGCATTCATGGTTTTTTCGGCCAGCTTGCGCACTTCATCGGCGACCACGGCGAAACCCCGGCCCGATTCGCCCGCGCGGGCGGCCTCAATGGCGGCATTAAGGGCCAGCAGGTTGGTCTGATCCGCGATATCCTTGATCAGTTCGACGATGCTGTTGATGCTGTCGGCCTGAACGCCGAGGGACTGCATCCCTTGGGCCGTGCGCTCGGCGCATTCCGCCACTTTTTTGATACAGTTCACGGTTTCGTCGACGACGCTCCTGCCATTTTCCGCCTCCATCCGGGTGGCGCGAGTGTTTTCGGAGGTCTGCCTGGCCCTGGCCGCAAGCATGTCCAGCGTGCCGGTCATGGTGGCGAGGCTGTCGGCGGTCCGAACGGAAGCCCCCTCCTGCGCCTGGGCGTGACGGGCCGTTGTTTCCAGCTGGCTGGAGAGCTGCAGGAAGCCTTCGCTCTGCCGCCCGGAGATTTCGTGCGCCCGCTTGACAGCGGAAGTGATACGCTCGTTCAAAGCCATGATCCTGTCCTGCTGCTCGCGGATTTCCGTTTCATCCACGAGCATCATGCAGGCGCCGAGAGGTTCCTTGTCCAGATCCCACAGGGGAACCACGGTGATGCGCAGCGATTTCTTCTCTTCCCTGATGTTCACCCTGGTGACCGGGTGGTTGAGGATCATCTCCCCGCTTTGCATCACATCGTCCAGGGGCGTTTTGCCGCCGTCCTCCCCGGTGAAAAACTGGCCCGCCGATTTGCCGTAAAACGCTTCCGGCGGGCCGGAATATCCCCACAGGTCAAGCAGGGAGTCGGTAAGATAGGTCAGACGCCCGCCGGTATCGACCACGACGAAGGGGATGACGATGCCGTGCATGATGCCCCTTGCGAAACCGAGCTGCTCCTTCAGCTTGTGGAGCATGATGTTGAAAGAGCGCAGAAGCGCGCCGGTTTCGCCCTTTCCGCCGTCGGACAGTCGCTGGTTGAAATCGCCGGCGGCAACGTGCGCCGATGCTTCGGCCAGGGCGTGCAGGGGACGGGATATGTTCCGGGCGATGCCCAGGCCGATCGCGATCAGGATCAGGCCGATCGCAAGCCCGGCAACGGCGAAGAATAAGATGGCGCGTCGCGCGGCGGCGGTGATGCCGTCACGGGACATGCCTACGAAAAACATGCCGGAAATCTTGTCGTTCGTATCCTTCCAGGGCCAGTACAGGGTATCATATGCCACGCCGGCGATGACCCCGCGGCCCATGACGGATTCTCCCCGCTCAAGAACCCGGCTGGAAATGCCGGGATTATCCAGCCTTGTCCCGACAGCCGGTTTGCCGTCGATCTGGATGGTTGTGGAGATACGTTCGTCGCCCAGAAAAATCGTGCACTCGACGCCGAACTCATTTTTGACGCGCTCCACAAACTCGCCCCTGGAAAGGTTTTCTCCCACGCTGACACAACCGACGGTCTTGCCGTCATGCCGGATGGGAACGCTGCAGGCCAGGGTCAGGCGCACCGCCTTGCCGGCCTCCAGTCCCAGAGATCGCCTGCCCTCCCGCACGGGTACGCTCACCCGCCTGCCGCCCAGAACGTCGCCGAACCGTCCTGGCAGATGCCCTCGGACCAGAACCTTGCCCGTGGTGTCGCAAATGGTGATCATGCTGACGGCCGGAGCGGCGACGTAGGTTTCGGCCAGGGCCGTCAGCACGGCCATGTCGGCTTCGGCCACGGCTTTGGCCAAGTTTTTGTCCTGCTCCAGAGCGGCCCCCACGCTTTCCAGAGCGGCAAGCTGCAGGACGAGGTTCGAATCCATGGTGCGCCGGGCCGTAAGCAGCAGTTCGCGGGAGTTGTCATTGCCCATGTCGTAAATGAGCACGCTTCCGGTGACCCCCATGGCGGCAAGAAGACAGAGAATCGTGCCCGCGACCAGCGCCGTCAGTCTGGCTGAAATTGACATGCCGGAGAGAGACATAGAACTGTCCTCCAATGCTTTTGGGAGCGATGGAAAAACATTAACACTGACAAAAAAGGTGTCAAGGGGAACCCTGCCGCCAGCAGCAACAGCAGCATGGCGTCCCCTTTTCAGGCATCGGAAATTGTGGCACAATCACCCGCAAAGGGTCCGTTGCGCAACGGACCCGGCGGTTTCCTCCTTTATACACAAGGACAGTGTGTCATGCCAAGCGCCAATATGTCTGAGCAACTGTGGGTCGCCGTGGGAGACATCCATGACGACGCTTCCCTTTTCGCCCGGATTCCCGAGCTGGAAAAAGCAGCGGGGGTCCTCGTCACGGGGGATCTGACCATCGTGGGCGGCGTGAGAAAGGCGGAGGCCGTCCTGAAGGCGCTGCGGCGGAGCGGAAAACCCGTTCTGGCGCAGATCGGCAATATGGACAAGCCGGAAATTGACCGCTGGCTCACGGAACAGGGAATAAACCTTCACGCCTTCACCCGCGAACTCGCGCCGGGAATCGCCGTTTTCGGCGCCGGCGCCTCAACACGGACACCTTTCGGCACGCCCAGCGAATTTCCCGAATCCGTCTATGAGAACTGGCTGCGGACATGCTGGCGCGAGGCAAAAAAATATCCGCACGCCGTTCTTGTGTCGCACAATCCCCCCAGGGACACAGCCTGCGACGTCATCCCCGGCAATGTGCATGTGGGTTCCGCGGTTGTGCGGACCTTTCTGGAAGAAGCCCAGCCGGATGTCTGTCTGTGCGGGCACATTCACGAAGCGCGGGCCGTGGACAGGGTAGGGCGCACGGTTGTGGTCAATCCCGGCCCGCTCGCCGAAGGAGGGTACGCGCTGCTGCGGTTCGACGCCACGGGTTTGACGGCGGAATTGCGGACGCTCGCGCGCTGAAAAATTTTTGCCCCAGGTACTGGACGAATCCCGAGAAGGTCTTAGTTTATACAGCACGCGGGCAAAATGCTCCGCGCGCAGCCGCAACATTGACATTTTCCGGGAGGATTCAGATATGTCCAAAATTATCGGCATTGACCTCGGCACTACAAATTCATGCGTGTATGTAATGGAGGGCAAGGACCCGAAGTGCATCACCAACCCCGAGGGGGGCCGCACAACCCCTTCCGTGGTGGCTTTTACCGACAAGGAACGCCTGGTGGGCGAAATCGCCAAACGCCAGGCGGTGACAAACCCCAAGCGCACCATATTCGCCATCAAGCGGCTCATGGGCCGCAAGTATGACAGCGCGGAAGTGAATCGCTGGAAAGAGCATTCCCCGTATGCCATAGCAAAATCAGCCAATGACGACGCCGGCGTGGAGGTTGACGGGCGCACGTACAGCGCGCCTGAAATTTCCGCCATGATTCTGGCGAAGCTGAAGGCCGACGCTGAGGCCTACCTCGGCGAGCCGGTCTCCGAAGCCGTCATCACCGTGCCCGCGTATTTCAACGACGCGCAGCGCCAGGCCACCAAGGACGCGGGGCGCATCGCGGGCCTTGAGGTCAAGCGCATCATCAACGAGCCCACAGCCGCCTCGTTGGCGTACGGCATGGACAAAAAAGCCAATGAAAAAATCGCCGTTTTCGACCTGGGCGGCGGCACGTTTGACATCTCCATTCTGGAGGTGGGCGACAATGTCGTGGAAGTGCGCGCCACCAACGGCGACACCTTTCTCGGCGGCGAGGATTTTGACCAGCGCGTCATCGACTGGCTTGTGGAAGAATTCAAAAAGAACAACGGAATCGATCTTTCCAAAGACAGCATGGCTCTCCAGCGTCTGAAGGAATCCGCGGAAAAAGCCAAAAAAGATCTTTCGACCTCCATGGAGACGGAGGTCAACCTGCCCTTCATCACGGCGGACCAGAACGGCCCCAAGCATTTGCTCATCAAGCTTTCGCGGGCCAAGCTGGAATCCCTGGTAGGCGATCTCGTCGACCGCACCATTGAGCCGTGTAACAAGGCCTTGATGGATGCTGGCCTCAAGCCCGGCGAGATCGACGAGGTCATTCTGGTGGGCGGCATGACGCGCATGCCCCTGGTTCAGCAAGTGGTGGGCAAATTTTTCGGCAAGGAGCCCAACCGCTCCGTCAACCCCGACGAAGTGGTGGCGCGCGGCGCGGCCATTCAGGGCGGCATACTCGCGGGTGACGTGAAGGACGTGCTCCTGCTCGACGTGACGCCTCTTTCCCTGGGCATTGAGACCATGGGCGGCGTGTTCACAAAGCTCATCGAGCGCAATACCACCATCCCCACGCGCAAGAGCAATGTGTTCACCACGGCGGCGGACAATCAGCCGTCCGTGTCCATCCATGTCCTTCAGGGCGAACGGCCCATGGCGAACGACAATATGACCCTGGCCCGCTTTGATCTGACGGGCATACCGCCGGCCCCGCGCGGCGTGCCGCAGATTGAGGTTTCCTTTGATATCGACGCCAACGGCATTGTGAATGTCTCCGCCAAGGACATGGGCACCGGCAAGGAGCAGTCC
>JAISXC010000193.1 GCA_031270875.1 Desulfovibrio sp. | reverse complement strand
GGCCTGTACCAGGCCCTGCTCACCGCCATCGAACTGCGCCACGCGCCCTTCATCGTGCATCTGCCCTTCACGGACATTGTCTGGCTGGCGGACCTTTCCTCAAAGGACCCCTATTACATAACGCCCGTCATCATGGGCCTGACCATGTTTTTGCAGCAGAGAATGAGCCCTCCGGCGGCCGATCCGACCCAGCAGAAGGTAATGATGTTTCTGCCGCTGATTTTCACCGTGCTTTTTCTGAACTTTCCCTCGGGGCTTGTCATATACTGGCTTGTCAACAATATCCTCTCCATTGCCCAGCAATGGCTCATGATTCGAAAAAACAGCGCGGCGCGCGTCTGACCGCCCCGCGGGCTGAGCGAGGTTTCGTATGGACGGCTTCAAGGAGTTTCAGGGCAATGATCTGGACGGCGCCATCAATGAAGCCTGCGATTACTTCAATCTCGTCAGGGAAAAACTGGAGATTGAAATAGTTCAGGACGCCAAATCCGGGATTTTCGGCATCGTGGGGGCGCGCAAGGCGAAAATTCGCGCGCGGCGCGTTCAGTTGCCGGAAACGCTCAAGAACCTTCTGGGGAAAAAAGTCAGGGAAGAAAGGCCGCGCGAACCGGCGCAATCCGTTTTTCAATCCGGCCGGGCCGAGGCGGAGGACGCCTCGCCGGGCAAGGACGCGCCGTTGACTGTGGCGGACGCGCCCGCCCCCGGAAGCGGGCCATCCGCAAAGGCGTCCCTCCCCGCCCGGAGTCCGGCCGGGGAGCATGCCGCGGAACCCGACTGCGGGATTATGGATGACGATCCGGATGACGCGGCCTCGGACATGCCCCAAACGCCGCTGGAAAAGATTGACGCGGAACGCCTCAGGGCTCTCCTCACGGAAACCGCCGGCAAGATCGTCGGGGGCATTGTGGGCGAGGACGCGGAGATCGCGGTGGATATCTGCCGGGATCGCGTGCGCGTGACGGTGAATTGCGTTCAGGACTCCGGCCTGCTCATCGGGCGTGAAGGGCAAACCCTCAGCGCCGTGCAGTATCTGCTTTCGCGCATCGTTTCCCGCGACCTGAACGCCGGCGTCCGCGTGCAGATGGATGCGGGCGGCTACCGGCGGAAACAGGAGGACAAGCTGAAATCCCTGGCCCTTGCCCTGGCCGACAAGGCGCGCCGCAGCGGCAGGGTTCTGTCCACCCGTCCGTTGTCTTCATATCACCGGCGCATTATCCATCTGAGTCTGCAAAACATGCAGGACATTCAGACGCGAAGCAGCGGCGAGGGCCCTTTGAAGCGGGTTGTCATTCAACGTCAGAAAACGGAAAAATAGCCGGCATGCCCACCATCGCCGCCATCGCCACCCCGCCCGGAACCGGCGGCATCGGGATTGCCCGCCTGAGCGGCCCGCAGGCCAAGGAGATACTGGCGCGCATGTTCCTGCCCTTTTCCGCGCATTTTGAAAATTTTCATCCCTGGATGCTCTACCGGGGCCGCGTTCTGGATGAAAACGGCGAGCCCCTCGACGATGCCCTGGCCGTTTTCATGCCCGGACCGCGCACCTATACCGGCGAGGACACGGCGGAGATACACTGCCACGGCGGCCCGCTCATTGTGCGGGGCGTGCTGGGGAAAATGCTTTCCCTGGGAGCGCGCGCGGCGGAGCGGGGAGAGTTTTCCCGCCGGGCCTTCGTGAACGGACGCATGGATTTGAGCCAGGCCGAGGCCGTGGCGGAAATGATCGCCGCGCCTTCCAGGGAGGCCCTGCGGTACGGTTTTAACCGTCTGGACGGTCTGCTGGGCCGCCGTGTGACCGCTCTGCGGGAAGACCTGGACAACCTGCGCGCTCAGGTCTGTCTGGCCGTGGATTTTCCGGAAGAAGACGTGGAGTGCCTTGCCCGTGAGGATTTCGCGGCCGCTGTGGAAGCCGTCATGGAAACGGTGCGGACCCTGCTGGCCGGAGAGAAGCGCGCGGCTCTCATGCAGCGGGGGGCCGTTGTGGTTTTGGCGGGGGCCGTCAACGCGGGCAAGTCTTCCCTGCTCAACGCGCTTCTGGGCCGCAACCGGGCTCTCGTCTCGGAATATCCCGGCACAACCCGCGATTTTCTGGAAGAACCGTGTGATCTGGACGGACTGCCCGTGCGCCTGACGGATACCGCCGGCCTGCGCGAAACCGCGGAGCCGATGGAAAACCTCGGCGTGGCCGCCGGACGGGAAAGAGTGCGCGGGGCAGATGTCGTTGTCATTGTGCTGGACGGCGGGAATCTGGGAGAGGCCGGCGCAAAGGCTGAAATCTGCCCCGATCCGGCGGCGCGGCAAACCCTTGAATTGGCACCGGGCAAGCTTGTGCTCTATGCCTGGAACAAGTGCGATGTTTGTATGCCTTCCATCTTTCCTCCGCCTTGGACAGCCGGCCATCCCTGCTGCGCAGTGAGCGCCCTCACGGGGGAGCGGCTGGAGGAATTCGCGCGCGTTTTGCGCACTCTGACGCTGGGCGGTGAGCCAAAAAGCGCGCCGGACGGCGTGGCGCCAAATCTGCGGCAGGCCGCTGCCCTCAAGGAGGCGTTGGCGGAATTGCGTGAACTCAGGGAGGATATTGAGGCGGGGCAGACGTATGACTGTTGCGCCGCGCGACTTGACGCGGCGGCGGCCAGACTTGGCGAAGTGACGGGCGCGACCGGTTCGGCGGAAGTGCTCGACAGGGTTTTTAAAAATTTTTGTATCGGCAAATAGCCGGCACTGTCGCGGATGGATAACAGCATCAAGATAAACGCCCTCAGACGTCGCTTGAACAGTGAGGAAATCAACGCCTTGCCCTTATGCCATTACGGAGGGGAAGTGCGCATCATCCGTTCCCTTGCCGACCTCGGCGTTGCCAAGCCGGATCTGACTTCTGAACCTGTGCTGGGTTTCGACACGGAGACGCGACCCACTTTCCACAAAGGCAAAGTCAACGCGCCTTCCCTCATCCAGTTGGCAACAGGGCAGGCCGTCTATCTCATCCAACTGAATTTTTTGTCTTTCAGCCAGCCACTGGTGGAAGTTCTGGCCAATCCCGGTCAGATCAAGGCCGGTGTGGCCATACGCGACGATATGAAGCAACTGGCGGCCCTGTATAGTTTTGAGCCTATGGGCCTTGTGGATATTGGCGTTCTGGCCCGCTCCCACAAATTGCCCACACAGGGGTTGCGCACATTGGCGGCAAATCTTTTTGGCCGCCGCATTTCCAAGGGGCCTCGCTGCTCCAACTGGAGTCTTGTCGAACTGAGTCGCCGTCAAATTGTGTACGCCGCCACGGACGCCTGGATGGGGCGGCTGATTTTTCTGCGCATGCGTGAGTTGGGCTTCATGCCGGGCGCCACCGGGGAAAGGGGACACGGATCTTTTGACATCCTTGTGGCCCAGGAAGTCCGGGGAATACCTGAATTATAGAGATTCGCGCAGAGACAGCCCGAATTTCAGGAACGCCCGAAAACATGAGCACAGAAGGAAGGGAACGCATAACTCCTGTCCTCCGGCTGGCAGGAACCGCCCCCCCCAGACGGCATCTGATTTTTTTTACCGGCGGCACGGCCCTGCGTGAAGTAAGCCGCGAACTCGCGCGCCATACCCAAAATTCCGTCCATCTGGTCACAACCTTTGATTCCGGCGGCAGTTCCGCCGCCCTGCGGCGGGCTTTCTCCATGCCCGCCGTGGGAGATTTGCGCAATCGTCTCCTGGCCCTCGCCGATCCGTCCATTCCCGACCGCGTCCTCAACTTCTGTTCCTCCCGATTGCCGGAAGACGGGTCCAAGGAATTCCTGCGCCGGAAGCTTCTGGCCTTCAGGCATCCCGCCCATCCTGCCTGGTTGACTATGCCACCCGCTTTTGCCGACCCCCTGCGCTGGCTCATGACCCGTTTTCTGGAGCGCATGCCAGGGGATTTCGATCCGCGTCGGGCAGCCTGCGGCAATCTGATGCTGGCCGGAGGGTATTTATGGCACAAGCGGAATTTTGGCCCGGCTTTGGAAATGTTCAGCCGTCTGTTACGGCTTCGCGGCGTGGTGGAGCCTATTGTGAACGAGAGCCTGCACCTGGTGGCGGAACTGGACGATGGCGGCTTTGTGGCTGGCCAGCACCATTTCCGAACTCTCGCGCGTTCGGTGCGTCGCGTCTTTTTGTCCAGACGCGAGCCGGACAGGCATTGTCGCCGCCGGCCTGAGCGGGACGGGGCTGACTCCTCGGAGGAGCAAGCCCCTCCGACACCCTGCCGGCCGCCGCTGGCCGCATCGGCCGCCGCCTGGTTTTCATCGGCCGGGGCCATTGTTTATCCCATGGGCAGCTTTTACAGCAGCCTGGTCGCCACTTTGCTGCCAGGCGGCGTGGGTATGGAGGTGGCGCAAACGCCCTGTCCAAAAATTTTTATTCCCAATACCGGACATGATCCGGAGTTGCGCGGATTGTCCGTTGTGGAGCAGTGCCGCGCGCTTGTGGCGCATCTGCGGGAGGATGCGCCCGGTACGCTGCCGGGGGATTTTTTGCGTTACGTATTGGCGGACGGCCGCCACGGGAGATACCAAGGCTTTGGGGCGCGGACGCGCGAGGAACTCGCGGCCATGGGCATTGAACTGGTGGATGCGGATATTGTCTGTCACGACAATCCGCAACGGCATGACCCGGAGCGTACGGTTCAGGCCCTTCTGCGTCTGGCCGCATTGCCTGCCGTCGCCCAATATGCTATACAGACGCAGTGATGAACATGCTGACCAACGCGCTCAACGATCTGCCCGGCGCCATGCGCACGATCGCCATTGCGGCGGTGCCCGCCATGCTGGGCATTATCCTGCATGAAGTGGCTCACGGCTATGTGGCCTTCAGACGCGGCGATCCAACGGCCGCCGCCTTGGGCCGTCTGACGTTGAATCCGTTGCCGCACATTGACCCCATGGGAATTCTCGTTTTTGCCCTTACAAGCCTGACGGGTTTCGTTTTCGGCTGGGCAAAGCCGGTGCCCGTGAATCCCCGATATTTCCGCAATCCTGCCAGGGACATGATGCTTGTTGCCCTAGCTGGCCCCATGACCAATATGTGCATTGCCGTCATTTTCGGCCTGTCTCTGCGCCTGACGCTGCATCTTTTCCCGCCCGTCCTGTGGCAGCACAGCAGCGTATATATCTTTGCCCTGTCTTCCCTGCAGGCCGGAGTGGTGATCAATTTCGGCCTTGCCTGGCTCAATTTGCTGCCCATTCCGCCTCTGGACGGCAGCAAGGTGCTCTCCTATTTTTTGCCGCGCGAGGCGGGTTGGCGTTTTATGCAGATGGACCGTTACGGCTTTGTCATTTTGTTGCTGCTGCTTTTCACCGGCTTGCTGGGGGATGTGCTGGGGCCGCTGGTCCGAGGCAGCGTACGGGGGTTGTTCAGTTCTCTTGGTCTACAATAAAGGGCATCAACAATGGATACGCAATCGCGGACAGTTTCAGGAATGCGCCCAACCGGGCCACTGCATTTGGGACATTAT
>JAISXC010000148.1 GCA_031270875.1 Desulfovibrio sp. | reverse complement strand
GGGAGCGGACGAAGCGATCATCGCCTTCCAGCGCCCGCAAGGCTCCGGCAGCCAGACCGTCATGCTCCGGTTCATGGGCGGAACCCCGCTGCAGGAACCTCTTCAGGATCAGGTCGCCGACCCCATGGGCGGCCCTGGTGGATCGTATTTCGGAATATTGCTCCACCAACTAAACATTGCCAAATAGGGAATATGTCTTTTTGTTGAATACACAATTTACGGCGCTTACGCCGCGTAACCTCGGCAAGGTTTAATCGGGGGAGCAATACCGCAACGCTCCTTCCGCCTTGGGCTATTCCTTCCGTTTCTTCCTTGCGGGCATGGGCAAAAAAAGCCGCGGATCAAGATGCTGTCGCTCGACGGGGTTCCTCCGACCCCGGAAGCCATCGCTTCGGGCCGATACCCTTGTGTGGTCGACCTTTGCGCCGTCACGGTCAAAAACAACCCCAATCCGCGCGTCCAACCTTTTCTGGACTGGATGCAAGGCCCGCAGGGCCAGGAACTGGTGGAAAAAACCGGCTACGTGAAAATCGCCGCCCCCTGATGTAATGTTTCAATTCCGGCCGCCCATGTCGCGGCGGATTTCGGCGTGAGTTTGCGCACGGCCCGAAAGTGGGTGCTTACGGATAGGCGCTTGCCGTCTGTCCCGGAAGTTCCGTGAAACCTGCCGCGAGTTCGGGATACGGCATAAACGTACCCGGCCGGACCGGCCGCAAACCAACGGGAAAGCCGGGCGTTTCATCGGAACGGCATTTGTTGAAGAAAGTATATCAATATTATTCATAAATATCAATATATTAAATTGATTTTACTGTGCAATGACCTCAATTAATGAAAACCGAATGATATGTTTTCCTGTCCAGCATGACTCGCGCTGTGCCTCGCAAAACAGTCGTCAACGGATTCTTGTCCACAAAAACCTTCAGCTGCGTCTCGCGGGCGATAAATTGATCAAAGCCTTTCAACAGAGAACCACCCCCGGCCATCAGCATGCCGTTGCGAAAAATATCCGCCGAAAGCTCGGGCGGAGTTTTTTCCAGAGTGTGCACGACAGCGTCCAGTATGGTTTTCAACGGCTCACGCAGGGCTTCACGGATATGCCCTTCCGTTACCCTGACAACTTTCGGCGTTCCCTGCACAAGATCCTTTCCGGAAACTTCCAGCGCCGGAGAATTCGGCTGGGGCACGGCGGAACCCAGGATGATTTTTACGTTCTCGGCCGTGTTCTCGCCCAAAGCCATGCGAAAAACATCCCGCATATACCGTTGCACGGCCGCATTCATGGCATCTCCCGCCACGCGCACTGACCGGACGCTGGCGACCCCCCCCAGGGAGATAACCGCAACCTCGCTTGTTCCCCCTCCTATGTCCAGCACCATATTGCCCAGAGGGTCATGGACAGGCAGATCCGCGCCGATGGCGGCCGCCATCGGCTCTTCCACAAGAGCTATACTCGCCGCGCCCGCAAGAGTGGCCGAGTCGATGACGGCTCTCTTTTCCACCTGGGTTATGCCGGTAGGCACGCAGATAACCATGGCAGGCCTGACAAGGCGCAGACCGCTGATGACTTTGCCCACAAAATAGGAAATCATTTCACGCGTAACGTCGAAATCGGCTATAACGCCGTCCTTCATGGGGCGAACGGCTTTGATGCGCCGGGGGGTACGGCCCAGGAACTGTTTGGCGTTCGCGCCGACCGCTATCACGGTGTCTTTTTCCGTGTCTATGGCGACAACCGAAGGCTCATTGACGACAATGCCGTGCGTCTTCGTGAACAGCAGGGTGTTCGCCGTGCCGAGATCCATGGCGATATCGTGGGAGAAAAGGCGGAGAATACGCTGAAAAAACTTCATTTATCGTTCACGGTTTCCGTCGTTGCCGACGCGCGGTCCGGGTCGTAGGCGTGCGCGCCCTCGCTGTGTACCCTGGCCTTGGGCAATACGGCCCGCAAACGATTTTTGAGGTACAGATTCTCCAAAAAAAGCGCCAGGTGATCCACCCCCTGGCGGACAAAACTGCGCATGCCTTCATCTATGTTTTTTTCGCCCCTGTGCGCAAGGCACAGCACGCCGCTGGCCGTTTTGTTAACTATTACCGGCTGACAGACAACAGCCTGAAACTCCGGCAACGGGACCGGCAATTTGCCGAAAATCATGGAGGTTGGAGACCCTTGGGCGCCCTCGGTAATTACAGGCTGCCCGTGGCGGAAAACCCAGCCGACTATGCCGCTGCCCATAGGCAGAACAAGCGACTGCCCGCCGGACAGCAAAAGAGGTTTTGTTTCGCATTCCACGCAGTATGTTTCCTGCTGTGTCTCCACTGAGGCAAAAGCCCCGTATTCAAAACCGGCGGCTTCCGTCACGGCGTGCAGATAATTCTGCAGAAATTGCGGCCAGCGGTTATAGCGGAAGCGCAAATTCTGTATGATGTCCAGTTCCGCAAAATAACGAGGAATATCCGTCGTGCTTTCTTTCCTGTCATCCACGTTTTTTTGCCGTGAGACAAGTTCGGCGAAAAGTTGCAATATTTTGTGATCCTTGTCGGTAAAAGAATATTGTCTTTTGCTGTCCACGCACAGGGCGCCGCCGGCGGGCGCCGGAACGGGACAGCCCATAAAGGCCTTGATGGAGGCTTCCTCGCTGTCCATGTAATATCCCAGGCTGGACTGCCGGTCAAAATGGGAATACAAAATCGGCTGACGGTTGCGGATTATCCAGCCGACCAGACCCTTTCCCGGCAAAATCGAAACATCGGGCGCGATTTTGTCTCCCAGGCTGAACCAGGCGGCCAGGCGGCAGGCCTCTCCCGCCTCCTCAGGCTGGAAAAGCACCGCCGAATAGGCGTCAAAAACAGAGCAGACGATGTTCAAAACACGTTTTTCGAAAGAATTTTCTATCATGGCTCAACGTGATTTAGGGTGATAAAGCGCGAACGCCGACTCCCCGGCCGGTCCGCACCGTTCTTTTGTAACAAAGGGTTCACAGGGCCGCAACTGCTTTTGTGTCTGTGTGAATCTTGACGGCCGAGGAAAAAATTACATTTCTCTATTCCTGAAAATCAGACGCCGGGCGGGAGTTCCCGGCACGAACCGGGGACTGTCCGCGCGGGAGGAAGGCGGCCAGGTAACGGCAAGTCGGATCAGTAAGCCGGAATCGTTGCGAAGTGCGTTTTTTTTCTGTAAGCTGATTACACGTGACCGCAGAACTCTCACAATGTTTTGCGCAATCATCGTACGTTATGGAAACCGTCTCAGGAGCCGCGCCCATGAATATGCTGCCCATCAGACGCGCCGTTTTGAGCGTTACGGATAAAAGCGGTCTCGCGGATTTTGCCGTTTTTCTCAGCGAACAAAATGTCGACCTTGTCTCCACCGGAGGAACGCAAAAAGCGCTTCAGGCGGCCGGCCTGCCAGTTGCCGCCGTCAGCGAGGTAACCGGCTTTCCGGAAATTCTCAACGGCAGGGTAAAAACGCTGCATCCTCATATCCATGCGGGAATACTTGCCAACAAGGACGACCCGTCCCATGTGGCCGCGCTTGAGGAAAAGCGAATACGGCCTTTTGATCTCGTTTGCGTCAACCTGTATGACTTTGCCGGCGCGGTGGAACATAACCTTTCCCCGGAAGAGATAGTGGAGGCCATTGACATCGGCGGCCCCTGCATGCTCCGCGCCGCCGCGAAAAATTTCCACAGCGTTCTCGTTCTGCCTTCGCCGAAATGGTACGAAGCCGCCCAAGATGAAATGCGGAAAAACAATATGTCCGTCAGCCTGGAATTCCGACAAAAGATGGCCTCGCGTGCCTTTGAAGCCACTTCGCGCTATGACGCGCTGATCAGCTCATATCTGCGCCCTTAGAGCCTGTATGGCCCCGCAACGGCGGAACGCCGGCCCGGATTGACGCGGAGCTTCCCTTGGAGCAGGGCATGGCGGCGACTCTCCGCGCCGAAGACGATGTCCGGTACAAACCGTATACCGGCGACAACGCGAAACCGGAAGCGCAGAGCGATTCCTTTTCAGCGGCGGGGAGGAATATCCTTTGGTTCATGCCCGGCAGAGGACTTCACGGCCTATGGAAGCCAGATTCGCGCAGCCTGTGAGGCGCATGGCCTCGACAAGTTGTTGCCGCAAATCCTCAAAATAGAGCCTGACGCCGTTTTCCTCGTCGCCGTGCAGGGCGATGGCGACAGGGCGGCAGATGAGCGTCAGCCGGGCGCCCAGGGCGAGCATGCGCAACACGTCGACGCCGGTGCGCACGCCGCCGTCGGTCATGATCAGAGTCTTGCCGCCGACGGCATCGGCTATGGCGGGCAGAACCTCGGCCGTGCCGGGGGTGCAGTCTATGGAGCGTCCGCCGTGGTTGGAGACGAGCAGGGAATCCGCGCCGCAATCAACGGCAATGCGCGCATCCGAAAGGGTCATAATGCCTTTGACGATAAATTTCATACCCCGGGCGTGCGTCATCTCGACAAGTTTTGCGATGTCCCGGCCGGAGCGGACGCCGTAGGTTCGGGAAACCTGGCGGAAAGCGGGAAAGCCGGCCGCGTCGACATCCACGCCACAGGCGACGCAACCGTGTTCGGCGGCCATATCCAGGCGGGAGACAAGATCGTCCGGCGCCCACGGCTTGAAAAAGGGAATGACCATGGCCCCGTTATCACCGACTTTCGCAAAATTCCTGGTAACGGGCTCGAACTGCGGAGCGTCTCCGAAAGTGGCGATGGTTCCGGCCTCCCGGCAACCCTTGATAAGCAGCCCGGTATATGTATCCGTCGGCATATCGCTGCCGACGTTGGCGATCACGTTTCCGATGGGCGCCGCAAGCACGGGCAGGGAGAGCCTTTGCCCCCAGAAATCAACGCTGGTGTCCGGATTGTTGGCTTCATGCAGGTAGCGCGGCAAAATGCGGTAGGCCGCCAGGGCGGTCAGATTGTTCTGAAACGACATGCCGGAACCTATGCCGCCCATGCCTGGGACTTGTCCCGCACAGGCCTTGCCGTTGCATACGGGGCAGACCTTGCAGCGTTTTTTGACACGCTCGCGGGCATTTTCTCTATAATCCGCCATAAATAACGCCTCCCTCGGATAATGGTTCGCTTCCGCGAGCGCGGGACCGTGAGACCCCGCCCCCGCGGCGGCACGCCGGCTCCTGGCCGGCTTTATTCGTTTGTCTCTGTCAAACCGGATCAGCGGCATTGGCGCCAGTGTCCAGCAGAGCCGCGGCCGCCTGGGCCGCCTCCCGGCGGGCCGCCTGACGGGAGGCCGTGCTGGCCCTGACCGCCGCCACTACTTCTTCCGGGGCGCTGTCCGGGCCACCGGCGGTGTAAGGCGGTTCAGGGGCATATTCCATATTCAGTTGTATGCTCTGCGCCGTTACATCGCCCCAAAGCAGGCCGGCCAGCGTCAAGGCCATGTCAATGCCGGCGCTGACGCCGGCGGCGCTTATCCTGTCGCCATCCCGCACCACGCGGCGGCGCTGGGGCGCCGCGCCGAAAAGCGGCAGCAGATCCAGAGACTGCCAGTGCGTCGTCGCCCTGTAGCCGCGCAACAGCCCCGCCGCCCCCAGCACCAGCGCGCCTGTGCATACCGAACACAAATACCGGCAACCGGCGGCCTGCCTGCGGAGAAATTCCAAGGTTTCGGCATCGCCGAGAAGCGCCTGCACTCCGCCTCCGCCGGGGACGCACACAACGTCAAGCCGGCGGCAGTCGGCCATGCTCACGGTGGGCGTAAAACGCAATCCGTCGCTGGACGTTACGGGAAGCGCGTCCTTCCAGACCAAGTGGATCACGGTCTCCGGCCCGGCGGCCAAGACCGCGTGGGGGCCGGTGAAATCAAGCTGCAACATGGAGGGAAACACCAGAAAACCGATTTGCAGCGGCGGCGCCATGTGGAATCTCCTTCCGCATTTCGCGGGACTGTTTTCAGCTTCATACACTGTTACGATGGCATTGGCAAATTCGGAGGTTCACCCCGCCGGAGACGATGACTCGCAGACCCGCTGAGGCCGGGACGTCCGACAAAAATTCTCGTATGCCCGGCTTCCGCCCCTTGATGCGATTCTGAAAACAGCTACAATATTTTCGGGTCATGCCGCGAAATCTTCCCTGGCCGCAGTGTCCTCCGGAGATGTCCATGCCTTCCGAACCCAGCGTTGACGCCGCTCTCAACATTTTTGCCAAACCGTACCGGACGGCTTTGTCCGTCCTCCCTCTGCCGCGCTGTTGCGACAGGCATATCGACCGCGTCTATCTGCGGTTTGAGCCGCGCGGCTCCAGATTCGCCAGGCCCCGCCCTACGCCATCGCCTCATAACTCGGCGAACGGGCAGTTGAAGGCCCGAGCGATTCTGGAAAAACATTTTTCCGGTTTCGTTGAATGGTGCAGAAAGCAGGGCAACAACCTGTTCGCGGATTGACAAGGCCGCGTCGAAAAGCGGATCATGCCGCCCTGAAGGGAGCCGACAGCATATGGAAAAAATCATAACCTGTCCTCATTGCGGCAGAGGATTCAGACAATTCGCCAATCCCGTTCCCACGACGGATGTGGTGATTTACGCGCCGGATTTCGGCGTGGTGATCATTGAGCGGGCCAACGCGCCGCATGGTTTTGCTTTGCCCGGCGGCTTTATTAATGAGGGCGAACAGGCGGAAGACGCGGCCGTTCGGGAAATGCGGGAAGAAACCGGACTTGATGTGGAGTTGACGGGCCTTTTGGGGGTTTACTCCCATCCGCTTCGCGATCCCAGGCAGCATACCCTGAGCGTGGTATTCGCCGGCCGCCCCCTCAACCCGGAGCGGTTACGCGCCGGCGACGACGCAAAGTCAGCCGTTTTTTACCCTTTGTACGGGCTGCCGTGTCCCTTGGTCTTTGATCATGCGCGAATTGTCCGCGATTTTCAGGACGCGCTGGCGGGCAGACGCGCCATGAGCCCAATGGAGAGGCATTCCTGATGGGATACGCCTGTCTTGCCGACTGCCTTGCTGATCTCCGGGCCCGCGGCCATCTCAAACTTGTGGACGCCCCCATTGATCCGCATCTGGAGCTGGCGGCCATACAGCGGCGCCTTTTCCGGGCAAAAGCGCCGGCCGTTCTGTTCACCGGCCTCAAGGGAACCAGATTTCCCATGTTGGCCAACCTGTTCGGCACGCGGGAAAGATTGCGCTTTCTTTTCCGCGATTCCCTGGAGACAGTGGAGCTTCTGCTCAAAACGGCAACCGGTCCCGCGGAAATTCTCAAACATCCCTGGCGGTCGGCAAAACTTGCGCCATGCCTCGCGCGAATGCTGCCGCGCCGGGTCGCCCGCGCACCTGTTCTTGAATGCCGCTGTTCTCTGGACGCTCTGCCGCGCCTGACAAGCTGGCCCCACGATGGCGGCCCCTTCATCACCCTGCCCCTGGTGTACACGGAACACCCCGGAAAACCAGGTCCCGCCGGTTCGAATATTGGCATGTACCGTGTGCAGTTGGCGGGCAACGACTATGCCGCTGACGAGGTGGGTCTGCACTATCAGATCCATCGCGGTATCGGTCCGCACCACGCCGCCGCTCTGGAGAAGGGAAAACCCCTGCCGGTGCATATTTTTGTCGGCGGGCCTCCCTGTTTGAGCGTAGCCGCGGTAATGCCCCTGCCCGAGGGAATTCCCGAGCTGTGTTTTGCCGGCCTTCTGGGCGGCAGGCGTACCGCCTTCGCTCGCGCGCAACTGCCGCTGCCCGTGCTGGCCGAGACGGATTTTTGCCTGAGCGGTTATATTCTGCCCGGATTGAAACCAGAAGGCCCTTTCGGCGATCATGTGGGATATTACAGCCTGCGGCACGACTTCCCGGTTGTCAGGGTGACGGAAGTCCACCACCGCAAAAATGCCGTCTGGCCCTTCACAGTTGTGGGACGCCCTCCTCAGGAGGATACGGTTTTCGGCGATTTTGTCCATGAACTCACAGCGCCCCTGGCGCCGCGGATTTTCCACGGCATCAGGGAAATCCGCGCGGTGGACGCATCCGGCGTACATTGCCTGTTGCTTGCCGTCGGCAGTGAACGCTACACGCCCTATGAAGCGCAGCGCCGCCCCCGCGAACTGCTCACAACGGCCCTGCATCTTTTGGGAACAACGCAGACAGCCCTTGCAAAATATGTCCTGCTGACGGCTGGCGAGGACGCTCCGGACCTGCATGCGCGCGATACCGGAGCTTTTTTGCGTCATATTCTCGAACGGGCGGATTTCAGCCGCGACCTGCACTTCATAACGCGCAGCACAGCGGATACTCTGGATTATACAGGTTCAGCCCTTCACGAAGGCTCAAAACTCATCTGGGCCTCGGCCGGCGAAAAAAAGCGCGAACTCGGCAGCGAGATTGGGGAAACCCCTTTCCTGCCTGAAGGCTTTGGCCGGATGCTGCCCGTCATTCCGGGGGTAGCCGTCGTGCGCGGGCCAAAACATACCCTGCCGTGCGACACGCAGGACGCCGCCATGGAAAACCTGGCAGATACCCTTGCCGCCTGGAGCCGCCGGGAAGCCTTTCCGCTGCTGGTTGTTGTGGATGATCCGGACTTTTGCGCGCACGATCTCGACAACTTTCTATGGATCACCTTTACCCGCTCGGATCCGGCCACGGACAGCTATGGCCCGCAAGCGGTCACGCGCGCGAAACACTGGCTGTGCCGCCCCCCCCTCATTCTGGACGCGCGCCTGAAATCTTTTCATGCCCCGCCGCTGGAGGAAGATCCGGCTGTCGCGGCGGCGGCGGAAAATCTGGCGGCTCCCGGCGGCCCCCTGCACGGATTATATTAGAGGTTTTTTATTGCTTGAAGACTGTCCCGCTGTGGACTAGTATGGTCCCAAAACATGCTCCGGCCCAGCGAGGCCGCGTATGCACAATTTCAGAAAGCGCAATTTTCATATGGAGACGACCATGCCCGAAGCACCGGAAAAAAATCTGGCTCTTGATATTGTTCGCATCACGGAGGCGGCAGCCCTGGCATCCGCCCGCTGGCTCGGCCGCGGGGATAAAACAGCCGGGGACAACGCCGCCGTGCAGGCAATGCGCGTCGGCTTTTCCACCCTGAACATTGACGGCACGGTCATTGTCGGCGAAGGCGAAAAAGACGACGCGCCCATGCTCGCCAATGGGGAAAAAATAGGCGGAGGCGGCGATCTCGCTCTGGATGTCGCGGTGGATCCCGTTGAAGGCACCAACCTTCTCGCCTACGGGCGCCCCAACGCGATTTCCGTGATAGCGGTTTCCCCGCAGGGCAGTATGTTCAATCCCGGCCCGAGTTTCTATATGCAGAAACTTGTTGTCGGCAGCGAAGCGCGCGATGTTGTGGATATAGACGCGCCTATCAGGGCAAATCTGAAAAATGTCGCCAGGGCTCTCGGCAAAAGCGTGCAGGATCTTGTTGTCTTTGTGCTGGACAAGCCGCGTCACCAGCGTTTGATCGAAGAAATTCGCGAGGCGGGGGCGCGCATCCAGCTCCAGACGGACGGCGATGTCATCGGCGCGCTCATGGCGGTGGACCCGCGTTCTGAAGTGGACATCATGATGGGCACCGGCGGCACTCCGGAAGGTGTGCTTTCCGCCTGCGCCATCAAGGGGCTTGGCGGACAGATACTGGCAAGACTCGACCCGCAGTCCTATGTGGAAAAAGAGGCCATCAACGAAGCCGGCATTGACCTGCGCGAGGTGCTCACGGTCAATAACCTGGTGCGCAGCGAAGACTGTTTTTTTGCCGCCACGGGTATTTCCGGGGGGGATTTTTTGCGCGGCGTGCGTTACAGCACCGGACACGCGGTAACGCATTCCCTCGTCCTGCGCGGAAAAACAGGCACTCTGCGCTATGTGGAATCGTACCACAATATGGACAGACTTTCCAAATTCAGCGCGGTGCAGTACTGAATGAAAAACTTGCGGACAGCGG
>JAISXC010000124.1 GCA_031270875.1 Desulfovibrio sp. | reverse complement strand
AGCTCCGGGTTTTCCATATTCCTGCTTTCAAGGTTCATCTGCAACAACATCTGGCTGCAGGAAAACTCCCGACTGGCCAGCCGCAACAGGTCAAAGTAGCCTTCATCAGTCGTATCCACAGGTTTTGCTCCGCGGGCTATTTGTCTTCCAGCGCCCTTTGAACATCCAGCATTGAGCCGCGCGCCAAAACCGCCGGGACATACGCCAGTCCGCAGCCGGGACAGGCAAAGAGAGAGACGGGAAATGTGCTTCCCATATAGGCAAAGGGAACCGGGCCTACCATGAGAGGGACATTGCACTTGACGCAGATCATATCCTTGCCGTTGGCCGTTTTTTCTTCATCATTCATTCTGGCCATGCGTTTCCTCCTTAGCTTGCCTCCGCGCCGGCGTCCAGGATTTCCAGGCGGTGGCAATACGCATCGTGAATGGTGAAGCCATGTTCATCGGATGTGTATTCCACCCAGTACGTGACATAGGCCGGTTTGAAATACGCAAAGAAATGCCCGGTAGCCGTATTCAGCAGTTTGTTGCCCGTGCGTTCGGCGTATTCGATCACACTTCGCACATCGGAATCCAGAACCAGATCGTCCTCCATGCGCGCACGTGTTTCAGGGGAAACAGCCAGCGGCATCAGCGGCTGTTCATTCCGCATATCTTCATTCCAGATTTCCCGCAATGCCTGCGCTTTCAGGCGGGCGCGGTTTTCGTGCCGTTGCGAATAGCCGACGGGCGGACGGGCGGCAATGTTTCCGGCTTCATCGCCGAATATCAGATCCAGCAAATGATAGGCGCGTTTCCCTTGGTTGGTAAAATTGTCGCGGCACATGGCGCAATAGACAAGGTAGTCATTGTCGCTTTCGCCCGTGCGCCGATCGACAACTTTATGGGCCAGATCCTTGTTGGATATCTGCATCAGCCCGCCAAAACCGCAGCATTCCGTCAGTTCTCCGCTGGTTTTCAGTTCTTCGACGGCGTGTCCGCGTTGTTGCAGGATGCTGCGCACGCTGTCCTGAATTCCTTTTTCATATCGGGTAGTGCAGGAATCATGCACGGCTACGGTGAGCGGAGCACCCGTCGCCGTTTCCGGAATTCCAATCCTTTCAATGAAAGGGAACAGAAATTCAATTGTTATCTCGGGTAAATGCCTCTTGAATATCATAAAGCATGTGGGACAGCCCAGCAGCACTTTCGGTTCTCCCAGGCTTTTCCATTGCGATCGGGTTGATTCGAGCGTGTCGAGAAACATTTCCTTTTCACCCGCCCAGTCCGCCTGCACACCGCAACAGCCCAGCATCAGGGCCACGCCGCCGGAAATTTTTTCACGCAAATACGCATACGTTCTCATGACCTGCCACGGAGCGGAACCGCATAACTGGCAGCCCGGATAAAACGCGACTTCACTGGTGGAATGCCCTGGTTCATGCCTGACCAACGTAAAGGCGTCGCTGCGGCTGTATCGCAAATCCTGCAGGGCGAAACCAAAGGCCGAGGGCGGCATTTTCCCATCCTGAACAAGGGCTTCCCGCGCGGCACGGCAAATATCCGCCATGCTGAAGCTGTCCTGGCATATGGCTTCGCACTGTCGGCACAGGCTGCACGAGTTCATTTGCTGGTTAAAACGGTGTCCCCCCACCCCGGACTTGTTTTTAAAAATCTGTCGGGCAAGGATGCGGGGGGCGGCCCGATAATGCTTCATATATTCGCAATGGTTGAAGCACGCCATACACCGACAGCCAAGGCAACGTTCCGCCTCCGAAACAGCCTCTTCCCTGGCATAGCCCAGCGTGGGGTCGGCCATGGCCGTTCCGGGTCGCGGAGCGATCCCCGCAATGTCGGTAAATAGTCTGGTGTGCTGCGGACCTTCATTGGAACGGCAGAGCGTCAGCGACGCGCCCTGAAGGAATCTGTCAATGGAAATCATTGCCGACTTGCCGTCGGAAACGGAATGTATCGGCGACAAGCGGTCTTTGTCCTGGCGATGGCTGCCGCCGGCGAACACCTTGGGGTTACTGGTGCCCAACGTAACAGGGTCAATACGTATGGTTCCGTCATCATGCAGTTCAAGCCCCAAATCAAGGCCAGGCGGGGATTCCCGGCCGAGGCCGAGGAAAATGGCGTCGAATTCCTCAAGCAGCGTGGTGAATTTCACAGCGGCGTCGCTGTTGTTGCCGACGGTAACGGCAAAAGTTGTCTGAATCCCCAGTGTTGCCAGCATGGCAAAATCATCAGCCATGACCCGCCGGGGAAGCCTGTCCTCGGAAAGACCGGTCAGGCTCCCGCCCAATGCGTTGCCGGCGTCAAATACCGTCACCTTGTAGCCTTTGCCCGCCAGGAACCAGGCTGCGGAAAGACCGCTCATCCCGGCTCCGACAACAGCGACCTTTTTGTTTTTACGGACTATCAGGCCTTTTTTTCTCCGCGGCCACCCGCTGAAGGCTCCGCATGCGCGTTCCAAAGCATTGATGGCGATGCCCCCGTCAATCTCCCCCCGTTTACAGGCGTCCTGGCAAGGATGGTCGCAAACATGGCTTATTATGCCCGGAAAAGGCGCTGTCTGGGCGAAGATGGCGTAGGCTTTCGAAAAATCGCCCTTTCGGGCAGCCGCAATCATTCCTTTTGCATCAACGTGAACAGGACACGCGGCCGCGCAACGCGGCATGTCTTCCTGCGTGCACTTTCCTTCCAGTTCGTGAAATTGCTGCAGATCCATATCCCGTCTCCCCATTTTTGGTTGAGGTTGCAGGCAGAGCCTATACAGCCGTCAGGGAGCCACCGGCGAGAGGGGCAGATCCCCGGGCGCCGTGAGGGTTACGGCATGGCTGAGTCCTGCCCTGCCTTTTGCGGGCACCGCGATATCCCAGAACAGCGCGTGATTTTTTTCGTCTTTTTTGGCGGGGAGACTGTCCCGGTATTTTACTTCAACGGCCTGTTCGACGATCAGGGGTTCAGGGCGTTCCAGACGCACGTTCACCGGCCGGTTGTGGTCATTGATCAGGGTGAATGTCCATGACCAGAACCAGGTGCGATTTTTGCCTATGAAACCGCTTTCTCCGCGCTTTTTGTCGTCCGCCGCGGTAATGACGCTGATTCTGGGGTCCGCTCCGAAAAAGAGATCGACGGGCTCGCCCTGCGGTCTGAAAATGCCCTGTCCCACGTATTGTCCGTCCACATTGTATTCCGCGTTGCCGGAGGGCCAGATTTTATCCCGCTGAGGCGTATATGTCGCGGTCAGCCAGACGCGGCTGTCTCCGCGCAGGGGGCGCGCGAGCCACCGCAGAGGCGTTTTCCAGACATCCTCATCAATGACAAGACGCGAAACGCCTTCCGGCAGACCGCGCGTTTCCAGGCTCCAGACAGCGTATGCGCCCGAAGCGTCCGACTGCGCCTGCTGCATAGCCATGGAGGCCGCCGCCGGCTGGGACCGCGCTTGCTGCGGGGCGGCGGGAGAACCCACCTCCCAGCGGGGCAGGGGAGCCGGCTCCCGCCTCCCCGATCCGCGGGAAGCGAGAACCAGTTTCACATCGCGCCAGTCCATGCCTGTGAACTGGCGGATTTCAGCCAGCAGGCGCACCGCGATTTCGTCCTTTTCCGAGACGGCGTCAAAGGTGTATACCGGCCGCCAGCCGCAATTACGAAGGGTGTAGCTGTACAGCACGGGCACGGCGTCCGCGCCGGAAACAGGCTTTTGCAGCGTCACCGTCACGCGCTGCCAGTTCGGAGGACTCTCCGGCAGGAGAGCAAGAACCTGTTCCAATCTCTCAATTTCCCCCTGTTTCCGCGCTTCCTCGGCAACCGATGCGACGATCGCCTCCGTCACGCGCCTGTCGCGATCTTCCATGTCCTGAAGGGGAATTCCCTGTTCGGGAATATGCTTCCAGAGGGCCGCGCGCGCGCGCGCGGCCTCGCGTTGCCCGGTGAGAACCGCTTTTTCCGCCAGCAGGCTCTGGCGGGCCCGGGCCAGCCCGCTCCCGGCGTCCCGGGGCAAGGCCGTGCTTGTCCAGTGCGCCGCCGTCTGCCCGGGAATTTCAATACGCAGGCCGTCCGCTCCGCCGGGGATGTCAAAAATGACCAGGCTGATGCCGTCCTTTGTGACGACCCTGGCCTGTTCTTCAACAAAAAAACGTCCCGAATCCGGCGAAAGCACAACCGTCCCGGGCCGCGCCGGAGCGGCACCCGCATCCGCCGCGGAGGCGGCGGCAGACGGGAAAAAATACAGGCAGGACAGCGCGGCCAGACAGCACAATTTCCATTTGTTGCAAGGAAGCATAGGCACCTCGGTTTTGATCCCGGCCTGTTCGGACTCTATTTGTGGCAAGTTGCCGTGGTTCCATCAGCGACGCGGGGCGAAAACAAAGGTCGCCGCACCGCCGGGGGGTGAAATCAGCGCGTCAGCTTGCGGAATTTGATCCTGTGCGGCGTATCGGCCGCCTTGCCCAGGCGTTTTTTCCGCTCTTCCTCATATTCGGAATAATTGCCTTCAAAGTAAACGACGTCAGAGTCCCCCTCAAATGCCAGAATGTGGCTTGCCACGCGATCCAGAAACCATCGGTCATGACTGACGACGAGGACGCATCCGGCAAAGTTGTCCAAAGCGTCTTCAAGAGCGCGCATGGTGTTGACGTCAATATCGTTGGTGGGCTCGTCGAGCAGAAGAACATTGCTCCCTGATTTGAGCATGAGGGCCAGATGCAGGCGGTTTCGCTCTCCGCCCGAAAGAGTTTCCACTTTTTTCTGCTGATCTGCGCCGTAAAAGTTAAAGCGCGCGCAATAGGCCCGCGCGTTCATTTCCCTGTTGCCGAGCCTGACGCTTTCCTGCCCGCCGCTGACAAGTTCGTATACCGTCTTGCCCGGCGTCAGGGATGCGCGGCTCTGGTCAACATGGTCAAAGCGCACGGTATCTCCCACCGTCAGCGTGCCGGAGTCGGGTTTCTCGCCGCCGGTCAGCAGTTTGAAGAGAGTCGTCTTGCCCGCCCCGTTGGGGCCGACGATGCCGACAATGGCTCCCGGGGGGATAAGGGCGTTGACGTTCTCCATAAGCAGTTTTTCCCCAAGTTTCTTGGTTACGCCGGACAATTCAATGACGATTTTTCCCAGGCGCGGGCCGGGCGGAATATATATCTCCAGGTCGGACGCCCGTTTTTCGCTTTC
>JAISXC010000077.1 GCA_031270875.1 Desulfovibrio sp. | reverse complement strand
ATATATTTTGAGCTTTTTCAGTATGGCGCGCCCCAGCCGGTTTTTGGGCAACATGCCGCGCACGGCGGTCATCAAAACGCGGGCGGGCTTGTCGGCCAGCAGATCACCGAGGCTTCTCGTCTTGAGGCCGCCCACCCAGCCGGAGTGGCGATAATATTTCTTGTCGGCCTGTTTTGCGCCGGTAACTTTTATTTTTTCACAGTTGACGACCACGATGAAATCTCCGTTATCCATATGCGGCGCAAACTCGGGTTTGTGCTTGCCGCGCAGACGATGGGCAATCTGGCTCGCTAGGCGTCCAAGGATCTGCCCTTGGGCATCCACCACAAACCATTGGCGGTTGATGTCCTTTGGGGTGGGACTGAATGTTTTCATCGGAATAAACTCCTCGTTGCTCACTAAAGGGAAATAATCTATGCTTTTCTTGAAGGCAAGTCAAGCGGATTGGAACAACAGGGGCATATTTTACCGGAATGACGTCATTCATTCAGCAAGTCCAGCATGCCGTAAAGTTTGCCGGGTTTTTGGCCGGCAATCCAGCGCGCCGCCCGCAGAGCCCCCTGAGCGAAATTTTCCCGTGAATGCGCCTGATGGCACAGTTCAATGCGTTCACCCTGTCCCAGAAAGTAAACGGTATGCACGCCGACGACGTCCCCGCCGCGAACGGCCTGAATTCCGATCTGCTCCTTGGGGCGCTCTCCTATAATACCGTCTCGCGAGAAGCAACGCGCTCCGGAAAAATTCCATCCGCGCGTCTGGGCGAGGCGGGCGCCGAGCGCAAGGGCCGTGCCGCTGGGAGAATCTTTTTTGCGGTTATGGTGGAGTTCCACAATTTCGATATCGTATTTCTCGCCGAGGGCGCGGGCCAGCTCCGGCAGAATTTTCAGGATCACATTTACGCCGACGCTCATGTTGGAGGCCCAGAAAATCGGCGTTCTTTCCGCAAAATTGCGCAATTGCCGCATCTGGTCATCCGTGAATCCAGTTGTGCCGATAACAAGGGGATGTCCCGTTTCTGCCGCGGTATGCGCGGAGTGCAGACTTGCCGACGGCGCGGTGAAGTCGACAATGACCGCTTGCGGCGCTCCGGGCAGAATATCCTCCAGGTTGTCGGCCGCCGGACAGTGGAAAGCGGCAAGCGCATGCACCTCCTCCTCACGGTCCACAAGACCGGCAAGACTCAACTCCGGGTCGGCGGTCACAAGACCGGTGACTGTTCTGCCCATTCGTCCATTCGCCCCAACAATCACAATCGCTGTTTTCATGATTTCTCCTTGTATTCTGAGCGGACGGCCTGAAATTGCGTTCGCGGCGTACAGCGCCGGACTCAGGTGTCGCCGGATTGAAGCAACTGCATAAATTCGGCCTCCGTCAATACCGGTATGCCCAGAGCGCGGGCTTTTTCAAGTTTGCCGCCCGGCGATTCCCCCGCCACAAGATAATCAAGATTTTTGTTCACGCCCCCGGCCGGAAGGGCTCCCGCGGCCTCAGCCAGCCGGCGGGCGCGTCTCCTCGGCAGGGAGAGGGTTCCGGTGAACAGCACGCTTTTGCCCTGCAATGGGTTCGGGACACGCGCATTCTCCTTTTCCTGCCTTTGAGGCCAGAGGCCCAGCGCGCGGAAACGCGACAAGAGGGCGCGGTTTCCCGCGCTGCTGAAAAAATCTGTTATGGAGGATGCCACTTCCGGGCCGATGTCCGGCAGGGATTGGAGTGTCTCCTCGTCAGAACAGGCCAGTTCGTCCAGATCGCGGTATCGCCCGGCCAGCAGGCGGGCTGTCTGTTCGCCTGCGTGGCGGATGCCCAGGGCGCAGATCAGCTGCTTGAGCGAGGTGTTTTGCCTGGCCTTTTCAAGAGAGGCGAGAAATTTCCGGGCCAATGTCTCGCCCATGCGCTCAAATTTCAACAAATCATGCACGGTCAGATCAAAAAGATCCGCCGCTGAATTGACGCGGCCCGAACTGACAAGCTGCGCTATCCAGCTTGACCCCAAACCCTGAATGTCCAGCCCCGCCCTGGAGACAAAGTGTTCTATGCTCCGCAGACGCACGGCGGGGCAGGAGATGTTGTCGCAACGCCATGCGGTCTCCCCGTTTCTCCTGTGCCCTTTTTCTCCGCATGCCGGACAGACGCGGGGAAAAACGTAGGGGGCGGAATTTTCCGGGCGCATGGACAAGACCGGTCCCACTACCTCAGGGATGACGTCTCCCGCCCGCTGGATGATGACGGTATCTCCCTCGCGCACGCCGCGTCTGGCGATTTCGTCCTCGTTGTGCAGGGTTGCGCGGGAGACGACCGCTCCTCCCACAAAAACCGGCGTCAGCACAGCCACCGGCGTGAGTACGCCCGTGCGCCCGACCTGAATTTCAATGCGTTCGAGCCGCGTCCGCGCCTGATTTGCCGGAAATTTGAACGCCACGGCAAAACGCGGCGCGCGGGCCGTGTAACCCAGGGCATCCTGGGCTACAAGGCTGTCCTGCTTGACGACGACGCCGTCGATTTCCATGGGAAACGACTGCCGGCGCATCCGCACCGAAGCCACATATTCCTCGACTTCCTCCAGGCCTGAACAAAGCCTTCCTTCGGGCGGCGTCAGGAAACCCCATGATTTCAGACGTTGCATGACATCGTGGTGCCACGTGGAGGGGACGGCCCGCCCCCAGACGACATTGCCGACGCTGTATGCCAAAAAACGCAGGGGGCGGGATTGGGCGACCGCGATATCCAGTTGGCGCACGGCTCCTGCCGCTGCATTACGGGGATTGGCGAAAATTTTCTGGCCGAGTTCTTCCTGGCGTTTGTTCAATTCGGCGAAATCATGTTTGTACAGTATCGCTTCACCGCGCACTTCCAGCAGGGACGGAAACTGTCCTTCGCCGCGCAGCCGCAGGGGAACCGTTCTGATCGTCCGCACGGCCCGGGAAACTATTTCCCCGCGCATGCCGTCGCCTCTTGTGAGGGCTTCGACAAACACGCCGTTTTCAAAAACAATCTCCAAGGCCAGTCCGTCCAGCTTGGGATCGCACCAGAACGAGAGAGCACAGCCGGGCAGGGCGCGGGCCATGCGCCCGGCAAAGGCGCGCCATTCGGTTCCCGAAAATACGTTTTCGAGGCCGTACATGCGGCGGCTGTGCTCTTTTTTGGCAAGTCCATCCAGCAGGCCGCCACCAACGCGCAATGTGGGGGAAGAAGGGCTGCGCAGGCCGGGATGTTTGCGTTCCAGCGCCTCAAGCTCCCTGAACAGGACATCGTATTGTTCGTCGCTGATTTCCGGCGCGTCCAGAGTATGGTATAAATAGTTGTGCCGGTGCAGCTCCGCGGCCAACCATTCCATCCGCCGCCGGTCATTTTCGGCGGGGTCGGCCCGGAGTGACAGCAGGGACGGCTGTGCCTTGCATTGGAACGGTTTGTCGCGGGATGACATGGCTATTCCGGCAAGGTGAGGAATTGTCGGCGCAGCATACGCATCTTGTCGCGCAATCCCGCCGCGCGCTCAAATTCCAGGTCGCGCGCGGCCAGGCGCATTTCCTTTTCCAGTTTCTGTATGACGGTTGCGGCCTCTTCCGCCGTTCCGGGCATGGCGTCCGCCGGCCCTGCCGCTTTGCGTCCGCGTTTCCCTCCACGCGGGGAATCCTTTTCCGAATACAGCGAATACAGGGGAGATTCCAGACTTTTACGGGTGCTCCTGGGAACAATGTGGAATTTTTCATTGAAAGCCGACTGTTTTGTCCGGCGCCGGGTCGTCTCGTCAATAGCGGCTTTCATTGAAGACGTCAATGCGTCCGCATAGAGAATAACCTGGCCGTTCACGTTGCGCGCGGCTCTGCCGAATGTCTGAATCAGGGAGCCGGCGGAACGAAGAAAACCTTCCTTGTCCGCGTCCAGGATGCAGACAAGGGAAACTTCAGGGATGTCGAGACCTTCACGTAAAAGATTGATGCCCACGAGCACGTCGAAGTCCCCCAGGCGGAGGGCGCGGATGATCTGAATGCGCTCCAGCGTGTCGATGTCGGAATGCAGGTATCTGGCCCTGACGCCCATGCTGCAGCAGTATTCCGTCAAATCCTCAGCCATGCGTTTTGTCAGCGTGGTCACCAGCACGCGTTCTCCGCGCAAAGCCCTGGCCCGGCATTCGCCCAGCAGGTTTTCCATCTGGCTTTTCACCGGACGCACTTCCACCCGGGGGTCCAGCAGCCCTGTGGGACGGATGATCTGCTCGGCGACAACGCCGCAGGCCTCGTCGCGCTCATAGCGGCCGGGGGTGGCCGACACATATACCGCCTGATTTGTCAGGGCGGCAAATTCCTCAAAGCGCAGGGGGCGGTTGTCCAGCGCCGAGGGCAGGCGAAAACCGTAATCCACGAGCGTCTGCTTTCGGGAGCGGTCTCCCCTGTACATGCCGCCCACCTGCGGCACGGTAATGTGCGATTCGTCCACAAAAAGCAGAAAATCGCGGGGGAAGTAATTGAGAAGGCAGGAGGGGGGCTCCCCCGGCTTGCGCCCGTCCAGGTGGCGGGTATAGTTTTCAATGCCGTTGCAATAGCCGAGTTCCTCAATCATCTCCAGGTCAAGCTGGGTGCGCTGTTCCAGTCGCTGGGCCTCCACAAGCCTGCCCTGTTCCCTGAACCGGGTCAGACGTTCCGCCAGTTCCCGACGGATGTCGGCGGCGGCGCGTCTGAGATTGTCATGCGCCGAAACGTAGTGGCTTGCCGGGAAGATGACGGTTTTTGCCGTCTCGGACAAAATTTCGCCGGTGATCGGGTCTATTTCGCGTATGGCCTCAAGCTCGTCGCCGAAAAACTCCAGGCGCAACGCCCTTTCGTGGTGATACGCGGGGATGATTTCCAATACGTCTCCGCGCACGCGGAAGGTCCCCCGGTGCAGATCATAGTCGTTGCGCTCATAATGCACTTCAACGAGACGGGCCATGAGGGAATCCATCGCCAACCGCTGCCCCGCCTCGACCGGGACAACCATTTTGGCGTAATATTCCGGCGATCCCAAGCCGTAGATGCAGGATACGGAGGCCACGATGATCACGTCGCGCCGCGTCAGGAGAGCGTGCGTGGCCGCGTGGCGCAGCTTTTCAATGTTGTCGTTGATGGCGGAATCTTTTTCAATATAGGTGTCTGACGCCGGAACGTAGGCTTCCGGCTGGTAATAGTCGTAATAGCTCACGAAATATTCCACCGCGTTGCGCGGAAACAGTTCGCGGAATTCGTTGTAAAGCTGCGCTGCAAGCGTTTTGTTGGGCGCGAGCACCAGGGTCGGGCGGTTGCAGCGGGCAATGACGTTGGCCATGGTGAAGGTTTTTCCGGAACCGGTGACGCCCAGCAGCACCTGGGAGCGCACGCCCGCCTGCAGATTGTCCGCCAGCGTTGTGATGGCCGCCGGCTGATCGCCCATGGGAGTGTACTCTGTCTGTAACTGGAAGGAGGCGGGAGAATCGTTTTTCATGTGCGCGGGTGGGAATCATAGATATTCTTGCGGTTCTTCGCAACAGCATTTTTGGCGGCGAAAAGTCTGAGGCTACGACTTGACGGCGCAGGTGCAGCGTTCCAGCCCCGCCAAATCGCGGAATGTCCTTATGTTGCGGAAAGAGCCTGTAGCATCGAACAACGCGCGTGTTTTCTCCCCCTGTTCCGCGCCGTGTTCCACAAGGGTCAGACCGTTTTTTTTGAGCGCGCGCGCGGCCAGCCGGATGACGGCCGTAAGGTGGGCTGTGCCGTTACGGGAGGAAAAAAGCGCCTCGTGCGGCTCGAAGCGCAGCACTTCCTCCATGATCCGCGCCGTTTCGGACTCCCCGACATAGGGAGGGTTGCTCACTACAAGATCGCAGGAGCACGGCCGTATCGGCGTCCAGTACATATCCGCCTGAACGCATGCAAGGCTTGAGACCGCGTCGAGCCTTCGGGCGTTGGTTTTTGCGACATCCAGCGCTTTTTTGGAAACGTCCAGAAGCAGGCCGCGCCAGAGCTTGCGTTCCAGAGCCAGAGTTATGCCGATGCAACCGGAACCTGAGCCGATATCCGCAAAAAACAGCCGGCGGGATCCCGGCAGAAACGCGAGGGCCGTCTCAACAAGCAATTCCGTTTCAGGGCGTGGAATCAAGGTGTCCGGCGTAATGTAGAAACTGCGGCTGAAAAATTCTTTTTTCCCAAGAAGATAGGCCAGGGGTTCTCCGTTGATCCTGCGAAGAAGCAGATGATCCAGAGAGAAAATTTGTTCCTCCGTCAGTTCCCTGTCAGTATCGACAATGCAATCCAGACTGGTAATCTCAAGGAGGCGGCAAACCAGAAGCCGGGCGCACAGGTACGGGCTGTCCACTCCCGCGGCATTGAGCCGCCGTCCGGCTTCCGTCACATACCGGCGCAGACGCATTGCGGGCAGACGCCAAGGTTGCGGCGGCTCGGAACCTGATCCGTGGGATGTTCCGCGGGCGGCCTATTTTCCCGTTGCGTCCGCATCCTGCACATCGACAATCCGCACGCCGAACTCCGCCACGCCGGACGGCGGAGCGTAAAAAAGCACCATGAAGGGCACTTCTCCGCCCTGCGGCACATTGATATTATTGGAAAGAATTTCTATTTTGTTGTTCAGAAAAGATTCCATTTCCTTTTCGCTCAAAACCTGTAACTGAAAGAGCGAGAGTTGCGTTCCGGCCATTTGTTTCTTGACGGAAAGGGGTTTTTTGTCCTTGTCGTAGATGGCGGCCTCCACGGCGATCAGGGCCTTTGGCCGGGAAAATTCGTTGACCACTTTCCCTTCGATTACCATGACCTTGCCGATTTTTTCGTTGTCGACATAATATTGCCGCACATTGCGCATGGTCAGCCGGGCGACTTTCTGCGCGACATCCTCCGGAGCGGGCGCGGGGGTTTGCCGGCCGTACCAGAAGTATCCCCAAAAACCACCCGCGAGGCCAAGCGCGAGCAAAAGAACGGCAAGCGCTGTTTTGCGGCCGGCCTTCGTTTTGGTCGCGTCTTTTCCCGCCGGCCGTGGTGGCTGCTCGGTCGCCCTTGTGTCCGGCGCCGAGTAGGGAAAAACTGTTTTGCAGACGGAACAGCGCAGCTTCACGCCGTCCTGCGCGAGACCTTCAGGCAGATTGAATCTGCTGGCGCATTTGGGACATTGAATTTCCATTGAATGTTTTACCCCGCTATAATCTCGCAAACGGCCGGCAAGGCGCGCCAGCGTTCGGCATAATCAAGTCCGTAACCTACCATGAATCCCCTGTCCACGCGAAAAGCGGCAAAGTCGACGTGTACCGCGACTTCCCGGCGTTCATGCTTGTCAATGAACGCCGCCAGACGCAAGCTGCGCACATTGCGTGCGGCCAGTCTCTCCAGCAGAAAATGCATGCTCCGGCCGCTGTCCACTATATCTTCCACTATCAGAACGTGTTTGCCGTTCAGGGGGATGTCCACATCCTTGTTGATGACCACCTGTTCCGAGCTTGCGGAACTGTTTCCGTAGCTGAAAAGACGCACGAAATCCACTTCGATGTTTTTGTTGCGCAAGCAGCGCACCAAGTCGCTGCAAAACACAAAAGCGCCTTTAAGAACACATATCGCCACGAGCGGTTCTTCACCATAAAGAGCATCAATGTCTTTTGCAAGTTCTTGTATGCGCAACGATATCTGGCGGGGAGTAAAAATTTCTCTCAACCCTGTCACCCGCAGCGCGTCAGCCACAGTTTTTCTCCTTCTTCAGGGGGAGCGTCGGAGGAGTACTGGCGGTGGATGGCGCGGATTTGTTTTTGTTGCCGGAAAGATCCAGCAATACGGCGATTTCGTCGCAGTCTGGATATTTGGGGCAGTTTACGCAATCCGCCCAGATTTTTTGCGGCAGAACGTCTTTTTCCACCACAATGAAACCAAGGTTGATAAAAAAGGCTTCCTGGTAGGTCAGGGCGAAAATTTTTTTCAAATGCAGTGATTCGCACTCGCTGATGCAGGCTTCGACAAGGCGCCGCCCCAAACCCTGACGATGCAGTCCGTCACGCACAACCAGGGAACAGATTTCACCCAGGTCTTCCCATATTGGCGCCAGCGCGCAACAGGCGACGATGTCTCCTTCCGGTGACTCCGCCACAAAAAAGTTGCGTATGTGACTGTAAAGGTAGATAAGGGCGCGCGGCAACAAAAGACCCTGTTGCGCGGAGTGCAGCAAAAGTTCATGCATTGCTCTTACATCGTTCTGGTGCGCCTTGCGTATGGTATATTGCTTCATCAGATTCAGAATTCAAGAAGTTTGTTGATAATCATTCTCAACGTCGGATTGTCAAGAACTCCCGGCTCTGAAATCATCAGCAGGCCGTTTTTGGAATAAAAGGCGTTGTGCGGGATGCCACTGACGCGGTAAGCGCCGGTTATGTCCCGGCCGGCCATGTATACGGGGTAACCTACCCCCATATTTTTGACGAAGGATTCCACCTTGTTGGGATTTTCATCCACGGAAAGTCCGACAAACATGACATCGTTGCCGGCATATTCACGGGCGGCGCGGGAGAGTTCGGAAATCTCCGCCCGACAGGGGGGGCACCAGGTGGCAAAGAAATTGATGGC
>JAISXC010000286.1 GCA_031270875.1 Desulfovibrio sp. | reverse complement strand
AAAACTCTCTCCATTGGTGTCCGGATGTGGTCTTCAATGAAGATCAAAGCCGGGCGCGGGCGCGTAATGCGTCCAAGAATCTCGGAACACTCCGAAGTATTTGTTTGAACCTGCTCCGGAGCATACCGGGAGAATCAAGCCTGAAGGGCAAACGCTTCAAGATCGCTCTCAGCGAAGATTTTCTGTTACAGGCTCTGAAAATTTAGATGCGCCTGCCCAGAAAAAGTGGAGGTGAGGCATTGACACTTTAATGAATGTGTCTTAAGCGATGTGCCTAGCACATTTTACAACGGAGGTATAGCATGAAGTTACCAAGGCAGCGCCGGGGAAATTTTTTCCGGTGGGCGGCGCAGGCTAAATAAAAAACAGACTGGAAGTTTCCGTCTCATCATTTAGGTCGCTTCCAGCCTGCCCACTCGGCGCCATGCTAATATCTCCCCAAAGGCCCTTCAGTCAAGAGTTTTTTAAGATCAAATGTCGTTCCTTCGTAGGGGCGTGGATTGAAATAATGAGTGTGTTTTAATTTTTCTATTCGGCACAATCAGTTACATCCGGCTCTGCCGGATGTAATTGATTGTGCCGATCTCTCTTCCAGAAAACCTATGAATGATTAGATGCGTCAGCCCTGCGCCTTTTTGCTTTACAGGAGGTTTCGTCAGGGCATATACTTTGGCGGAGGCATTACACACAAGTCACAGAAGGCCTTATGCCAACATCAATCCTTTCGCGAAACGCCGCCCTGCGCCGTCTGCTGGACAAGCATCTGCGCGGCCTCGCCGAAGAAGAAGCGCTTGCTCCGGAGGTCATCAGAGAGGGGCTCGCGGCGGGCGGCATGGTTCTTCTGGGCAACCCCGGCCACAGGAATCTTGTCCCCGGACTGGTGGGACAGCCGGCGCGCGTGAAGGTCAACGCCAATATCGGCACATCCCCTTTGTGCAACAACCCCGCGGCGGAAGAGCGCAAACTGGCGGCCGCCCTCGCTGCGGGAGCGGATGCGGTGATGGATCTTTCCATGGCGGGCGAGCTGGACGCCATTCGCGCCCGCCTGCTTGCCGCCTGCCCAAAGCCCCTGGGCACCGTGCCCATGTATGCCGTCGGCCGGAAAATTCTTGACGCCGGGCAGGAAATTGCCCGAATGCGGCCGGACGACCTTTTCGCGGAAATTGAAAAGCAGGCCGGACAGGGCGTGGATTTCATGACGGTGCACTGCGGGCTTTCGCGGCGCGGCGCGCGGATGGCCGTGGACGCAAGGCGCGTCATGGGCATTGTCTCGCGCGGCGGTTCCATGCTGGCGCGCTGGATGCTTGAAAACGACCGTGAAAATCCCTTGCTGGAATATTTTGATCGCCTCGTTGACATCTGCCTGCCGCACAACGTCACCCTGTCCCTGGGCGATGGCCTGCGCCCGGGCGCGGGCGCGGATGCGGGGGACGCGGCCCAGTGGGAAGAGGTGATCAATTTGGGAAACCTTGCCGCTCATGCGCGCGAGCGCGGCGTGCAGTGCATGATTGAAGGGCCGGGGCATGTCCCGCTGCATCTGGTGCGCGGGCAGATACAGGGCATCAAGCGGCTCACGGGCAACGCCCCCCTGTACGTGCTTGGCCCTTTGTGCTGCGACAGCGCCCCTGGCTACGACCACATCGCCGGAGCCATAGGCGGGGCCGTCGGGGTGGAGGCTGGCGTGGATTTTCTGTGCTATCTGACGCCGGCGGAGCATCTGACCCTGCCGGACGAAAACGACGTGCGCGCCGGGGTGATGGCAAGCCGCGTCGCCGCGCACGTGGGTGAAGTTTCCCTGGGCAGGAAAGGCGCCCTCGCGAGAGAGGCGGCGATGAACGCGGCCCGCATGGCCCTTGACTGGCAGGGCATGGCAAAAGCCGCTCTTGATCCGGCCATGGTGCGCGGGCGCCGGAAAGAACACGAAAAGGAAGAGGTCTGCGCCATGTGCGGCAAGTTCTGCGCGGTGAAGATGCTCCAGGGAACGGGAAGACGGCATGAATGACGAAAAAAGCGTGGATTTGAACGATTTTCTGGCATTCATGTCCCGCAGGGGCCTGAACACCACGACGCAGCGGCGCGCCATCGCGGCGGCTTTTTTTGAGCTCCCCGGCCACCATTCGCTGGAGGAGTTCTACCAGCATGTTGCCGTGCACGATCCCGGTATCGGCCTGACAACCGTGTACCGTACGCTGAAACTGCTTTGCGACGCGGGGCTTGCGGCGGAAAGCCACTTCAGCGACGGCATCGCCCGGTATGAAGTGGCCCGGCCGGAGAGCCATCATGATCATCTCGTCTGTCTTGCCTGCGGGAAAATACAGGAAATCTATGATCCGCGAATTGAAAAACTGCAACGGGAACTGGCGGAACAGCACGGTTTTGCCCTGAGCGGGCATGTGCACAATTTGTACGGTTTGTGCGCCGACTGCCGTCAGGCGCAACAGTAATGATGTGGATATTCAAACAGTTGCCGTAATCGGCTGTATTGTTGTTGCGGGAATTATTCCGGGCGGACGGCCTTTTGTGATTGCCGTAAACAGGCATTGGAGTCGTCATGGGAGAAATAGTGGCCATCTGTCTGAGCGAGCGCAAGGGAACGGCCAAAAAGCCCGTGAATTCCGCTCTGTTGAGAGAAGGGCACGGTTTTGAAAACGACGCCCATGCCGGGAACTGGCACCGTCAGGTAAGTTTGATCGCCCTGGAGCGTATTGAGGCTTTCCGCAGCCGCGGGGCAACAGCTCCCTTTGGCTGTTTTGGCGAGAATCTGGTGGTGCGCGGGATTGACTTTTCATCCCTGCCGCCGGGCACGCGCTTTGCCAGTGGAAACGCCCTGCTGGAGCTGACGCAGATCGGCAAGGAATGTCATACCCGCTGCCAGATATTTCACACCATGGGCGAGTGCATCATGCCCACCCAGGGGGTATTCGCCAAAGTGCTGCGCGGGGGGCGCGTATGCGCGGGCGACAGCCTGGATGTCGTGGCCTCCATTGATAACTGCGGGCGAGTCCATCAGAATGGGGAACGTCAACTTCTAACACGGGAGAAGCTTATGGACTTTCAAGCATTGGCGGAAGCGGCCCGCACCTGCCGCCGTTTTGAAGAGGACAGGCCTTTGGGCACGGCGGATCTGGAATGGCTTGTGGAGTGCGCCAGGCTGGCCCCTTCGGCCAGAAACGCGCAGACCTTGCGCTTCACCCTGGTGAGCCGGGGGGAAACGTGCCAGAGACTTTTTTCCCTGACCCGCTGGGCCGGCGCCCTTAAGGACTGGGGCGGCCCGCATCCCGGCGAGCGCCCCACCGCGTTCATCGCCATCCTCATGCCCGAGAGCGGCAACCATCTGGTATGCTATGACGTGGGCATCGCCGCGCAGACCATACAGCTTGCCGCCACCAGCCGGGGCTGGGGCTGCTGCATGATCCAGACCTTTGACCATGCGGCTGTGCCGGAACTTCTCAAAATCCCTTCGGGCATGAAGGTCGCGCTGGTGCTGGGCCTGGGCGTGGCCAGGGAAATACGCAGGGTCGCTCCCGTGCCGGCTGACGGTTCCCTCGCCTACTGGAGGGATGCCGAGGGCGTCCACCATGTGCCCAAACGCGATCTTTCCGAACTGGTCGCGGCCAGATACTGATGCTGCCGAATTCGCCCGGCGCGCGGCCCGCAGGCGACTGCGGGCTTTTTTTATGCGCCCGCCTTGTTGCAATACCGCGCAAGCCAGTCGTCCATGATCCGCGTCAGCAGGGTGTCGCCCCGGCCGCGAGCCTCGCGCCGGGCGGCCTGCACCACAGGGCGAAACTTTTCGGCTTTTGAATCCGCTTCCTCGGCCAGACGATGCAGGAGCGGGGCCACTTCTTCCCCCATGCCTTCCCGTCTGGCAAGGCGCAGAAGACGCGTCTGCACCTGGGGCAAGGGGAAAAACCCCAGGGCCGACAGACCGGCGGAAATGGCTTTACGACGCTGGTTGCGGGATTCCAGCAGATCCATGAACCGCAAATGCCCGCCAAGCCACAGGGGTTCTTCCGCAAGACGCCGCTCCAAAAAGGCCGCCGCCGGGTCCTGCCCGGCCTCCATACGCTCCGCAAGTTCGGCATTGAGGGATTTTTCCGATTTCTCGCTCAAAGCCAGCCAAAGGGTCAGCGACGGCCCGACGCGCAGAAGGTAGCCGTCACGCGCCGCCAGCTCATGCAGATCCGGCCGGATGTCCGCCCCCCAGCGGCGGGTGAGCAGGGCGGCGTTATGTTTGTCGGCGTCAAAACGGCCCGGCGTCCGGCTTGTGTAATGCACAACGATGCTCCGCGGCGTCAGGGCGAGGGCGTACCCTTTGCGGCGCAGCGCGCAGCAGATATCCATGTCTTCAAAGCCGTTGAGATATTCTTCAAAAAAGCCCCCGGCTTCAAAAAAATACTCCCGCCGCAACATGAGGGCTGCGCCGGTAATGGCCTGCAATGGCCGCTGCTTGCGGGGCAGCGCATGAGCGCCGGGGAAATGCTCGTAGAGATGCCACAAACGGCGGAAAGGCGAAACAGCAATACCGCAATGCTGTATCCTGCCGTCCGGGTAAAGCAGAAGAGGCCCCGTCGCGCCTATTTTGGGATTTTCCAGCGTGTCGGCAAGAGGAGGAAGCCAGCCGCGCGTGACCCTGGCATCGTTGTTCAGGAAAAAAAGCAGATCGCCCGAGGCCGCGCGCGCGCCGGCATTGCAGGCTATGGCGAACCCCATGTTCTGCGGCAGGCGCAGCGCCTTGAAATTTTCGCCGAAAAGGTCGCGCCCCAGGGCGGGCAGATGCTCCGGCGTGGCGTCACCGGAGCCGTTGTCCACCACCAGGACTTCCAGGCCGCCGTCCGCGCAATCCGCGGCGCCGGCGCCGCATTCGGCCAGGGTGCGCAGGCAGGCCGCCGTCATGTCCCAGAGATTCCAGACAGGAATGATCACGCTGACCTTGGGCAATGGTTACTCCTTTCCCAGCGCCATGCGCGTGAAATTATGCGCCCAGGAGGGCACGGCGGGCGCAAAAATATGCGTATAGAGCGCAAGAACATTGTTGAAGACGAGGCCGTCGCACGCCTCGCCGGCGATCGTGCCCATGCCCGTGCCCCGTTCAAGGCGCAGCGCGGCCTCAGGAGGGTTATCGCCCCATTCGCAGCGGGAATAGTGAAATTCATGGCCGCGGAGCAGCGCGCCCTCGGCAAACCAGGGATTGCTTCGCGCCACTCTGGCGCTCACGTAGCCAAGTCCCTGCGGCTTTGCGCGGCAGCTTGCAATGACGGGAAAGACGCCGCTCATTTCCCACAACCGCCCGTCCCGCTCTATTCCCCGCGCCAGAAGCATGAAACCGCCGCATTCGGCATAGATGGGCATGCCCCGGCGCGCCATGTCCCGCAGCCGGGACAGGTGAGGCGAAGCGCACAGCCGCGCCGCCACGTCTTCAGGAAAACCGCCGCCCAGGTACAAACCGTCGACTTCCGGCCAGGGGCGGTCGTCGAAAAGGGAAAGACGCAGCAGTTTCGCCCCGGCTCTGGAAAGACTCTCCAGGTTTTCCCGGTAGTAAAACCACAGGGCCGCGTCACGCACATACCCGATGAGCGGAGCCTTTGCCGCGGCTGTTTTTGTCCCGTTCCCCCGACAGGGGGGGGCGGCCTCGGTTCCCCAGAAAGGTCTTTCTGCCGGCAAATCAGGGGCGGCTTGCGCCGCGGCGAGCACGGCCTCCACATTCACATGCCCGCCCACGAAATCGGCCAGGCCGTCAAGAGTCGCCTCCGCCCTTTCCGAAAGAACCTCGCCGAAGCTCGCCAGCCCCATGTGCCGTTCCGGGAGCGGGTTTGCCGCCAGGCGGGGCAACGCGCCCAGTACCGGCACATCCGTATACGCTTCCAGAGCCCGGCGCAAGGCCGTTTCGTGTCTCGGTGAGCCTATCTGGTTGAGTACCAGCCCGCGCAGGGCAACGCCCGGCTCAAAACGGCAGAGGCCCTGCACCAGCGCCGCCGCCGTGCGGGTCATCTTGGTGCAGTCGAGGCTGATGAGCACGGGGCAGGACAGCCAGCGGGCGAGCTCCGCCGTGGAGCAGGATCCCGCGGCGTCCAGGCCGTCAAAAATGCCTCTGTTGCCTTCTATAAGCCCGATCTGCCCTTGCGGTTGCATGGCGTGCGCAAAAAGGGCGCGCAGGCGATCCGGCGGCAAGAACCAGGGATCCAGGTTGGTGGCCGGTTCTCCGGCTGCCAGGGAAAGCCAGGCCGCGTCAATATAGTCCGGCCCCTTTTTGAACGGCTTGACCACAAGGCCCATGCGCCTCAGGACACGCGCCAGCCCCAGGGAGAGCAGGGTTTTGCCCCCGCCGCCCGAGATTGCGGAAACGCAGAGACGCGGCAGCCTCACAGGCCTGAACTCCTTCAGAGCGTTTTCACTTTGAGATTATGTCTTTTGTTTGAAACTGCCCTAATGCCTGAATGACCGCTGTCCGGTAAACACCATGGCCACCTGGGGGCAGGCTTCATTGCAGGCCGTTATCACTTCCGCGTCCCTGATGGATCCCCCCGGCTGGGCGATGGCCGCCACGCCTTCGCGTATGGCGGCGTCCACGCCGTCGCGGAAAGGGAAAAAACCGTCGGACACCAGCACGGAGTCGGCAAGGTTCGCGCGGGCCGCTCTGGCGCGGGCTTCGATATCCGCCAGTTTTTCCTGAAATTCTCCTTCTTTCGCGGCTTTTTTCCTGAGTTCGTAAAGGGAGAGGGCGTATTCGTCAAAGGCCAGGGCGTCGGCATACTTGGTATAGGCCTTGTACACGGCCAGTTCCACGCAGCCCACGCGGTCCTGCTCTCCCGTTCCGATGGCGAGGGTAGCCCCATCGCGGGCGAAAATGACGGAATTGGACGTCACGCCCGCTTCCACGGCCCAGGCGAAACGCAGGTCATCAAATTCCGATTTGGAGGGGCGCCGCGCCGTAACGGAGAACCCTTCCGACGTGGTCGCCTCGGCCGGCAGAAAGTCCGCATCCTCGCCGATGCGGTTGACAAAGGACTTTTGCAGCACCAGCCCGCCGTCCGCCAGGGTTTTTATATCCAGAAACGCCGAGCGCCGCCATTCCTCAAGGCGGCCGAGGCCGGGCAATTCCATGATGCGCAGATCCCTGCGGCTTTTCAATATGTCCGCCGCCCCTTCTTCAAAAGCCGGCGCGGCCACCACTTCGAAATAGGATTTTGCCGCCAGTCGGGCAGCTTCGCGGCTGAAGGCCCTGTTGGCGACCACGGCGCCGCCGAAAGCGGCAATGCGGTCACAGCGCGCGGCGCGGGCAAGGGCTTGGGCAATGCCCCCGTCGCTCCAGGCGGCTCCGCAGGGATTGTTGTGTTTCAGAATGACGGCCGACGGGCGCTCCGTGAGATATTGAAGGATGTTGGCCCCGTTGTCCACATCCGTCAGATTTGTCTTGCCGGGGTGTTTTCCCGCCTGAATCATCTGCCCCTCGGCGAGGGCCGAGACAATGCCGCCCTCCGGCCCGCGCAGGGCGAAACCTCCGCAGACGGAAGGGCTCTTTCTGAGGGCGTACAGCGCGGCGGGCTGATCGGGGTTTTCCCCGTAGCGCAGGCCTTTTTTCTCCCCGTTGAGGCTCCAGATCCGTTTCTCATAAACAAGCTTTTCCCCGCCCAGCTCAATGATCAGATTTTCAGGAAAATCCTCTTTCTGCACTGTGCGGTACATGGTCTTCAAATCCGACATGCGCCCTCCGGGGTTTTTTCTTCCAGTATCATAAAAAACCGGACACTTCCAGCCGGCAAATCCGGCCGGCACGCGGTATTGGTCTTGCGGAAGTCCCGGGTTTTCTGGTACAGGCTTTTCTTGCACAGCCAACCGTGAAAACGCACTGGAGTACGTCATGCCCAACGATACCGCCATCGGCTCGCGCATCCGCGCCTTTCGCGAGAGACGCGAGGTCGGTTTGTCCGATCTGGCCGAAAATACCGGCCTCAAGCCGGAATTCATCGAGAAGCTGGAAAGCGGCGAAATCTATCCCGGCCTGGGACCGCTGCAAAAAATTTCCCGCGCCCTAGGGGTGCGCCTGGGAACCTTTCTGGATGACCAGGATGTGCGCGACCCCATCATTTCGCGCATCGGCGCCGGGGCGGAGGTGGCCAGCGCCCTGCAGACAGGCCATGACGCGCGGCCGGAATACGTGCACAGGTCCTTGGCCAGGGGCAAAGCGGACCGCAATATGGAACCTTTTTTCATTACCATGTTGCCCGATGGCGGGGAAGAGCACAAGCTCATTTCCCATCAGGGAGAGGAATTCATGCTGGTGCTCAAAGGCGAGTTGCTGGTTGTCTACGGGCGCGAGAAACATGTTCTCAAGCCCGGACAGACGATTTACTACAATTCCATCGTGCCGCATCATGTCGGCGCGGCCGGCGGCGAACCGGCGGAAATTCTCGCTGTGATGTACAGCGCGTGACATACGGAAAACCACATGGATGAAAAAGTACGCAAACGGCAGGCGCAGTTTGAGTTGCGCGAATGGACTCTGGGGCAGATCCTTGACCACACGGTGGCCCGTTTTCCGGACAATGAGGCGCTTGTGTATGCCGACCGCGATTACCGCAAGACCTGGCGGGAATTTGCCGACATTGTGGACCGCTTCGCCAGGGGGCTTATGGCCCTGGGCGTGAGGAAAGGCGAAAAAGTGGCGGTGTGGGCCACCAATGTTCCCTACTGGGTAGCCCTGCAATTTGCCACGGCCAAAATCGGGGCCATTCTGCTGACCGTGAACACCAATTATCGCGAGCATGAGCTGCGGTATCTGCTTTCCCAGTCCGACTGCGAAAATATTTTTCTCATAGACGGCCTGCGCGACCACGATTTTCTGGGCACCATCTACAAGCTTGTGCCCGAACTGCGCACGCGTCCGCGCGGAGACATCCGCAGCGAGTCACTGCCGCATCTGAAGCGCGTCTGTTTTCTGGGGGCGGAGAAGCACCGCGGCATGTATTCCGTGCCGGAAATTCTGGCCATGTCCGTCATGACAAGCGATGAGGAGTACAAGGCCCGCCAGGATTCCCTTGATCCGTGGGATGTGATCAACATGCAGTACACATCGGGGACAACGGGATTTCCGCGCGGGGTCATGCTCACCCATGTGGGCGTGGGGTTGAACGGCTACTGGATAGGGCGACACCAGGGTTTTACGGAAAAAGACCGCCTCTGCCTCACGGTGCCGCTTTTTCACTGCTACGGCTGTGTGCTCGGCGTTATGGCCGCGGTCAACCACGGCACGGCAATGATCATTCTGGAAACGTTCAATCCCCTGCATGCCCTGGCCGCTGTGGACAGCGAGCGATGCACCGCCATTTACGGCGTGCCCACCATGTTTCTGGCCGAACTGGAACACAGGCTCTTCAGGCGTTTTGATATCTCAAGCCTGCGCACGGGCATAATGGCCGGTTCCGTGTGCCCGGAACCGCTCATGCGTCGCGTGGTGGAAGACATGCACCTGGAGGAGATCACCATTTGTTACGGTCTTACGGAAGGTTCGCCGGTGATGACCCAGTCGGACATCAACGATTCCATCAAGCTGCGTTGCGAAACCGTGGGCTGCGCCATGCCCGGCATTGAGGTGCGCATCGGCGATCCCGCCACC
>JAISXC010000102.1 GCA_031270875.1 Desulfovibrio sp. | reverse complement strand
GCGCTCCGGCAGGTCATGCGCACCTTGCCGGCGGCCGACAGATTGACGCTTCTGCGCACGCAGCTTGTGCTCACGCGGGAACACGAGATAAGCCAGATGATGGTGGACGGCCTTCTGGGCCGCGATTTTTCGCGTCCTCTGGCCTTTTATCTGGAAAACCGCAAAGAATACCTGCGCAAACTGAGCCGGATTTGCCACCCTGCGGACAGCCGGCGCATTCACGGCGCGCGGTAGAGCTTCCCGCCGTCGACAACCAGCCACAGCACAAGGCGGAGCGCGCCCAGGCCCACCGCCGTTCCCGCCACGGGCGGCACCGGAATCGTCTTTATTGATGCCCCGGCTTGTCAACGGGAACGACATGGGTTATAAACAGAATAAACGGAGGAATGATCTTTGTGCCTGGGAGTGGACGCCGAATTGCCTTGCTTGTCGCCGGCCTCGTGGCAATGGGGCTTGTCTGGCGGGTATTTTTTCCCGACACGGGAGGCCCGCGGCGCGGAGGCGCGGAAGCGCCGCCCGTGCGCGTTGCGGCCGTGCGCATTCAGGATGTGCCGCACAATCTGAGCGGTTTGGGACTTGTCCAGGCATCCAGCGACGTGCTGGTCACAAGCCGGGTGGACGGCGAACTTGTACGCCTGCATTTTGCGGAAGGCCAGCGCGTCGAAGCCGGGGATCTGCTGGCGGAAATCGACCCGCGCCCCTTTCAGGCAAAACTTGACGAGGCCCTTGGCGCCCTCGCCAGAGATGAAGCCCAGTTGCAGAACGCTCGCCATGACCTTGCGCGCTACGCGAAACTGGTCGGGGGCGATTTCATCGCCGGACAGCAGTACGAAACCCAGCGATCTCTGGTGCGCCAGTACGAAGGCATCGTGGAAGCGGACAAGGCGGCTGTGAGCGCGGCGCGCCTGCAACTGGAGTACAGCCGCATCATCGCGCCCTCATCGGGCCGTCTCGGCCTGAAGCAGGTGGATGTGGGCAATCAGATCAAAAGCTCCGACGCGGGTGGTCTGGTGCGTATTACGGAAACCGTGCCCTGCGATGTTGTTTTTACCTTGCCCGAAAAATTCACTCCTCTTGTGCTCCACGCCCTGCGCGAGCGGGAGCGAAACCCTCAGACGCCGTATCCGCCCGCGGAGGTATGGGACAAGGAGGAAAACAGCCTGCTTGCCGCGGGTGAACTGCTTTCCGTTGACAACCAGATAGACCCGGCCACCAATACCGTCAAACTCAAGGCGCGTTTTGCCAACAGCGACGAACGCCTCTACCCCAACCAGTTTGTCGTGGCGCGTCTTAAGGTGCGTACGCTCAGGAACGCCGTGACTGTTCCGGCGTCCGCCGTGCAGCTCGGCGTGCGCGGCGCTTACGTGTATGTGATTGATGAACAGGGCGTGGCCCGTATGCGTGAAGTCGCGCCCGGCATCACGGCCGGCGGAGTCAGCGTGATCGACCGGGGTCTGCAGGCGAACGAGCGCGTGGTTACGGACGGCGTGGACCGCCTGCGCGACGGCCTGAGCGCCACCATAGCATCTTCCGCCGAGACGCCCGCGGTGGCGCAGTAACGGCGGGCGCGGGCGGCGACATCGGCCGGACGGCGAGAAACCGGCGAGAACGTGTCGGCTGCCTTAAGGAAAAAGGACACGCTCCGATAAATGTTGCATCCGGCCCCGTCGTCGGCCCAAAAAGCCGGCACAGCGGATGCCGCCTGTATGTTTTACTTTTAATGACATGGAGATTGGCATGACCACAAAAATTAAAATTATTACCGGTTTTGTCCTGATGATATTGCTGGCCGGCGCAATAGCCGGCATCGGCTACAACAGCCTGGAAAAAACATCGAATAGCTTCGACGATTTTTCGCGCCGTTCCAAGATCGCCGCGCTTTTCTCGGATACAGTCACGGTACTCAACGATGCGACGACGCATTCGGCGCGCTTCATGTACTCCCGCGACGCCGAGCAGATCAAAGGCGCGCTGAAAAATCTCGACATGGTGGCGGCTATGCTCAAGGAAGCCGGCGAACTGGTCGTAAACCCCGATGACCGCGTCAACATACTTGCCACGGGCAAGTCGATCCCCCAGATAGAGGAGACCCTTGAGCAACTCGGAGCCAGCGCGCAAAAGGTTGTGAAATCATATGCGGACGTGGTGCGCCCGGCGGAATGGAAAGTGTTGGAGATGTTTGGCGGCCTGGAAAAGCTAATGGTGGAGGCCGGCAATATCGCCTCCCTGCGGGAGCTGGCCCATTCCGCCCACGCCCTTGCCAACTGCCGGGCCGTATCGGCCCGCCTGGCCGTGTCGTTCAGTGATCAGGACGGCGAACGCCTCCTTGTCCGCCTGAAGGAAATGGGCGAGGAGCTGGCCACAATTGAGCCGATCTTGCGGACGGAAGCGGGGCGCGCGGAATTCGGCAAGCTGATGGATACTTATAAAACCATGGTCAAGGTGGGTCAGGCCAACGTCAGGGAAGTTCATACCCTGCAGGAAACATTGCACAAGTATCTTGGGCAGATTGTAGCCGCCAAGAAAACGGTAAACCAGATGCGGGAAAACGTGAACGCCCGTATGCGCGAGGCGAACCTCGCCCTGACCCAGGCCAATGAGAACGCGCAAACCCACATGCTGGCCCTCTCCGGCGGCGGCCTGATACTCGGCGCGATCCTGGCGCTATTTATCATTGCCGGGCTGATCCGCGTCCTCAATGAACTGAAGAGTTTCGCCGGAGGCATTGCGGCGGGAGATTTCACCTATGTCGTGAAAAGACGGGAAAAGGGGGAAGTCGGTCTTGTTCTTGAAGCCATACACCGCATTCCGGAGGTACTTGCCGGCATACTCGACGATGCGCGGATCCTGGCCAACGACATAAAGACGGGCAAACTGCGCAATCGCGCCGATCTTTCCCAACTGTCCGGCTCGTATGCGGATCTGGGCAAGGCTTTCAACCATATCGCGTACGCCTATACCGATATCATTGACGCTTTGCCCATGCCGCTCATGACCTGCGACAAGGATCTCAGGATACGCTTTCTCAACAAGGCGGGCCAGAATCTTCTGGGAGGCGAAAATACGGGCAGGGATTGCGTCGAACTCCTGAAAGGCCAGGCAACCGGCGCCGGACAGAGCATCGGAGAGGCCTGCATGACCTCCAACAGCGTTCGCAACGAGGAGGCCACCATCAACCCCGGCGGCCGGCGCATGGAAATCTCCGTAAGCGCCCTGCCCATGCACGATATGGAAGGCCGGATGGACGGCTTTATGGAAATCCTCACGGACATGACGGATATCAAGACCTCCCAGCGGACCATGCGGGAAGTGGCGGCCCAGGCCTCGGAAATTTCCAATCGCGTGGCCGCGGCTTCAGAGGAGCTTTCCGCCCAGGTGGAGCAGGTTTCACGCGGTGCGGAAATGCAGCGCGAGCGGGTGCAGA
>JAISXC010000004.1 GCA_031270875.1 Desulfovibrio sp. | reverse complement strand
ACGTCCACTTTGTCGCCCACCTTGACGGTGATGTCGCCCGCGGCATCGCGAAACTCCGCCGCCGGGATCTGCCCTTCGGATTTGAAATTCACGTCGACAAGCACGACGTCGTCGTCAATGCGGACAATTTCTCCCTTGACGATGGAGCCTTCCTCCAGATCGCCGAAGTCGGGGTTGAGATAGTTTTCCAGGGCGCTTTCGAAGCTGATGTCATCGTGCGCGGTTTCCGTTTGTGCCATATGCCAAAGCCTCCAAATACAAAATTCCCCGAAAGGGCAACACAAGCTATCAGAAAGGCCGGGCATGCACAAGAAAAAAATCTCTCCCGGTCTGTCGCGCGGTCCTTCGCCGGAGCTTCCATAATGCGATTGACATTTTCCGCGCCGTCGAGCTAGTTATGGGACCGGGCGCGACAAGAGGACGCGCCCGCAACCATCCCGGGAGCGGCTAATGACTTACTTCACACCGGATATTGAATGCGCGCCGCATGAAAAAATGCGCGCCCTGCAGTCTGAACGGCTGACGCAAACCGTCAGGCGCGCCTATGAATCCGTGCCCTATTACCGTGAAACAATGGACGAAAAAGGAGTCTCGCCGGCGGATGTGCGCACGGTGGACGATCTGTCCAAACTGCCCTTCTTGAGCAAGGACGACCTGCGGGAGGCCTATCCCTACAAACTGCTCGCCGTGCCGAGAAGCGAAGTGGTGCGCATACAGTCCACAAGCGGCACGACGGGCAAGCGCGTGGTAGCCTTTTACACCCAGAGCGACATCGACAAATGGGACGAATGCTGCGCCCGCGCCATTGTGGCGGCGGGCGGCACAAAGGACGACGTTGTCCACGTGTGCTACGGCTACGGTCTTTTCACCGGCGGGCCGGGCCTGAACGGCGGCTCCCACATGCTGGGCTCCATGACGCTGCCCATGTCTTCGGGCAATACGGAGCGGCAGATACAGTTCATGTGCGATCTGGGATCCACAATCCTGTGCTGTACGCCCTCTTACGCGGCTTATCTGGCGGAGTCCATCATTGCCAGGGGACTGCGGGACAAAATCCGCCTGAAGGCCGGCATTTTCGGCGCGGAAGCGTGGAGCGAGGAAATGCGGCGGGATATTGAGGCCAGGCTGGGCATCAGGGCCTACGACATTTACGGTCTGACGGAGATCACCGGGCCGGGCGTGTCCTTTGAATGCGCCGAGCAAACCGGCATGCATGTCAATGAGGACTATTTCATCCCGGAAATCATTGACCCCGACACCGGGGAAACGCTGCCGGAAGGGGTCAGGGGCGAGCTTGTGTTCACAACCATCGCCAAGGAAGCCTTTCCCATTTTGCGCTACCGCACGCGGGACATCTGCGTGTTGAGCCGCAAACCCTGTTCCTGCGGCAGAACGCTCATCAAAATGGGCAAACTCATGGGGCGCACGGACGACATGCTCATCATCCGGGGGATCAACGTCTTCCCTTCGCAGATAGAAACCGTGCTCCTTCAGGAGGGTTATTCGCCCAACTATCTCATTGTCGTGGACAGGGTCAACCATACCGACACCTTTGAGGTGCAGGTGGAACTGACCGCGGAAATGTTTTCGGATACGGTCAGACAGGTGGCCCAGCGGGAGAAAAACCTGGTGGGGGCCATGCGCTCCATGCTGGGCATCTCGCCCAAGGTGTCGCTGGTGGCGCCGCGCTCCATCGCCAGAAGCGAAGGCAAGGCCGTGCGCGTTATCGACAAACGCAAAATTTGAGGGGGCGCGACGTGACCATCGAACAACTCTCCGTCTTTGTGGAAAACAAGCCCGGCCATCTGCTGGAAATTACCGAAACCTTGGGCGAGGCCGGCATTGATTTGCGCGCCCTCTCCATAGGCGACACGGCGGAATTCGGCGTGCTGCGCCTTATTGTGAGCGAGGCGGACAGGGCGCTCGCCGTCCTGCGCGAAGCGGGCTTCGCGGTATCCCTTACCCAGGTGCTGGCCGTGAGCCTTGCCGACACGCCGGGGAGCCTCAGCAAAATCCTGCGCGTCATAGCCGGGGCCGGCATCAACGTCGAATATCTCTACGCCTTTGTCACACGCAAGAGCGGCGGGGCCTACGTGGTCTTTCGCGTGGAGGACAACGCCGCCGCCACGGCGGTTCTGGACAAAAACGGAATTGTTCCCGTCGGGCTGGAAGAGCTGATCTGAGCAAAGAGCCCATGCGGCCGGAACTTCTTCTTTTCGACATAGGCAATACCTCGGTCAAGCTCGGTCTGGCCGACCAGAACGGGGTATTGGCCTCGTACAGCCTTCCCGCCGACACCACGCAAACAGCGGACAGTCTCGGCCTTACCCTGCTTGCCCTTCTGCGTCACGCCGGCGTGGACGCAAGAGAGCTTGCCGCCTGCGCGGCATCCTCCGTCGTGCCGGGTTTTGATCCCCTGCTCAGGGAGGCCCTGAACCGTTATGTGGCAAAGCCCCTGTACTTCGCCCCGAAAGATCTGCCCGTTCCCCTGAAAAATCTCTATAACCGCCCGGAGGAGGTGGGGGCCGACAGGCTTGTGGGCGCCCATGCCGCGCGCGAAATATGCCCGGAGGCGCCCGCCCTGATTGTGGTGGATTTCGGCACGGCAGTCACCTTTGACTGCCTGCGGGCCGACGAGTATCTGGGAGGGCTGATTTTTCCCGGGCCGCTCACGGCCATGAATGCCCTCTCGCGCGAAACGGCCAAACTGCCCCGGGTTGACCTGGACGTCAGGGCAACGGAACCCGCCCCCGGCAGAGATACGGCCACAAGCCTGCGCCACGGGCTGGTATTCGGCTTTGCCTGCATGGTGGAAGGGCTTGCGACCAAACTTGCGCTGAGGCTGCCCAAGCCCTGTCCCGTGCTCGGCACCGGAGGCTTTGCCCCGGCCATCGCCCGTCTGAGCGGCGTCTTCGAGCGGGTGCTGCCCGATCTTGTGCTGGAAGGCTTGCGCCGCCTGTACTACAAAGCCGGATAGCGCGACCGGGGCCGGAGGTGACAATTCCGGCCGAATCCTGTATCGTGCGGCAAAGACAAACCCAACCCGACAACCCCGCGCACAAAGGAGTTATTGCCATGAGCACTGTCGCTACTGTATTTGGCCGTGAAATTCTGGATTCCCGCGGCAACCCCACCGTGGAGGTGGAGGTGACGCTGGAATCAGGCATCAGCGCCCGCGCCGCCGTGCCTTCAGGGGCGTCCACCGGCACGCGCGAAGCTCTGGAAATGCGCGACGGAGACAAGAAACGTTACGGCGGCAAAGGCGTGACAAAGGCCGTGGAGCACGTCAACACCGAAATAGCCGACGCCGTGACGGGCCTTGACGCGCTGCGCCAGGTGCGGATCGACAATGCCCTTGTTGATCTGGACGGCACGGACAACAAATCCCGCCTGGGAGCCAATGCCATGCTCGGCGTTTCCATGGCCTGCGCCAGGGCGGCGGCGACTTTTCTCGGCCTGCCGCTGTACAAATACCTGGGCGGCGTCAACGCCAAGGTGCTGCCCGCGCCCATGATGAACATCATCAACGGCGGCGCGCACGCCCCCAACAACCTGGACATTCAGGAATTCATGATCATGCCGATCGGCGCGGAATCTTTCCGTGACGCGCTGCGCATGGGGGCGGAAATTTTCCACACGCTCAAAAATCTGCTCTCCAGGGACGGGCATGTGACCAGTGTGGGCGACGAGGGCGGCTTTGCCCCCAATCTCAAAAACCACGACGAGGCCTTCAAATACATCATGAATGCCATTGAGGAGGCCGGCTACAACCCTGGATCGGAAGTGGTGCTTGCCATTGACGCGGCGGCCTCGGAATTTTTCAAGGACGGCAAATACGCGCTCGCCGGCGAAAAACTGAGTTTCACCAATGCGGAAATGGCGGAATGGCTTGCGGAATTCACGCGCAAATACCCGCTCATTTCCATTGAGGACGGCATGGCCGAGGGCGACTGGGACGGTTGGGGCATGCTCACCGGCACCCTTGGCGAAAACGTGCAGCTTGTGGGCGATGACGTTTTTGTGACCAATCCCGCCATACTGTCCGAAGGCATTGCCCAGGGCGTGGCCAACTCCATCCTCGTCAAGCTCAACCAGATAGGCACCGTCACGGAAACGCTGGACACCATTGAAATGGCCAAGGAAGCGGCCTATACCACGGTGATTTCGCACCGCTCCGGCGAAACGGAGGACAGTTTCATCGCCGATCTCGCGGTGGGCGTGAACGCCGGACAGATCAAGACAGGTTCCCTCTGTCGCTCGGAGCGCACGGCGAAATACAACCAACTGTTGCGCATTGAAGAGGAACTCGGCACCGCGGCGGAATTTTTCGGCCCCCTGCTGGCGGAATACTATACGGTGAAAAAATAGCAAAGGACAAGGCGGAACCTCGTCGTTTCGCCCGGAACCGGAAGCATGGTCATCATTGACGGCAGAAAGACGGCCCTGGCCCTGCGGGAAGCTCTGGCGGCCGAAGTGGCCGAAGGCGTGGCCGGCGGCCGCCGGCCGCCGGGATTGGCGGTTATCCTTGTGGGGGACGATCCGGCCTCGCAGGTCTATGTGCGCAACAAGGAAAAAGCCTGCGCAACGGCGGGCATTAACTCCTTCGCGTACCGCCTGTCCGCCGGAACGCGTCAGGATGCTCTGCTCGCCCTGATCGGGGAGTGCAATGCCCGCGCCGATGTGGACGGCATCCTGCTCCAGCTTCCCCTGCCGCCGCATCTGGACGCCCAGGCCTGCCTGCTGGCCATTGACCCCGCCAAGGACGTGGACGGTTTTCACCCGGAAAATGTGGGCAGGCTCTCCATCGGGCTGCCGGGTTTTCCGCCCTGCACGCCCGCCGGCGTCATGGAGCTTTTGAAATGCTATGATCTCTCGCCCTCCGGAAAAAAGGCCGTGATTGTCGGGCGTTCGAACATTGTGGGCAAGCCGCTGGCCATGCTGCTTTCCCGTCCCGGCCCCTACGCCGACGCCACGGTCACGGTGTGCCATTCCCGCACGGCGGATCTGGCGGCGGAATGCCGGGCGGCGGATTTTCTTTTTCTGGCCGCGGGCCGGCCCGGCTTTGTCACGGCCGGAATGGTGAAGGAAGGCGCGGTGGTGATTGACGTGGGCATCAGCCGCACCCCGCAGGGGTTGAAAGGCGACGCGGACTTTGAAAGCGTGAGGGGCAAGGCCTCGGCCATAACGCCGGTGCCGGGCGGCGTCGGCCCCATGACCATCGCCCTGCTGCTCAAAAACGCCGTCACGGCCTGGAAAGAGCGCATTTCATACAAATATTGAGGACTGATTATGTACCGCAATGCGAAGAACGTGGGCCACTACATGGTGGGCAGGGGCGCCCTTGCCCAGCTCGGCGACATCCTGCGCCCGCGGCGCGGCGCGCAACCGCAAGGCCCGGCGATTTTCTTCATCGACCACTATTTCAACAGCACGGACATGTTCTCCCGCCTGCCCTTGGAAAGCCGCGACATGATCGTCTATGTCGATACCACAAACGAGCCGACAACGCGGAGCGTGGACGCCTGCGCCGCCGACGTCAAGGCATTTCTGGACGGGCGCGCGCCCTGCGCCCTGCTGGCCCTGGGCGGCGGCTCCACCATGGATACCTGCAAATGCGTGGGCAATCTCCTTGCCAATCCCGGCAAGGCCGAGGACTATCAGGGATGGGAGCTTGTCAAAAATCCCGCGCCCTACAAGATAGCGGTTCCCACCCTTGCCGGCACCGGCTCGGAAACCTCGCGCACCGGCATTGTGTGCAACGAGGAAAAAAACATCAAACTGGGCATGAACAGCGATCACACCATGTTTGACCAGGTGCTGCTGGATCCCGATCTCACGGCGAGCGTGCCCCGCAGCCAGTATTTCTATACGGGCCTTGACACCTGGATGCATTGTTTTGAAAGCCTTTCCGGTTCTTACCGCAATGTCGTGGTTGACGCCCTGGCCGCCAAGGCCATGGATTTGTGCAAGGCGATTTTTCTTTCGGAAGACATGATGAGCGGGCAAAACCGCGAAACCATGATGATAGCCTCCTTCATGGGCGGCATGGCGGCCGGTTTCGTGGGCACGGTGCATCCCGTTTCCGCGGGACTGAGCATGGTGCTGCACGTGCCGCACGGCATCGCCAACTGTTACTCCCTCTCGGTGCAGGAAGACATCTACCCGGAGGAATACAGGGATTTCATGACCATGATCAAACGCCAGGGCATTGACCTGCCCAAGGGCATCTGCCGAAACCTCACGGAGGAGCAGTACGAGACCCTGTACGAGGCGAGCGTCGCGCACGAAAAACCGCTGGTCAACCGCCTCGGCCCGGACTACAAAAAAATCCTCACCAGGGAAAATCTCATCGGGCGCTTCAAACGGATGTAGCGTACGCAGCCGTCGTTTTCAGCATGCCCGTATCCCGTCAACATAGCGGAGAAAAATCCCGTGAATATCAAAGTCAACTTCAGCGGCCGCTCCATCCGCTACACTGAAGAGGAAATCGCCGTGGCCGTGGAGGCCATGCGCAACGCGGATCCGCTCACCCAGGGGCATTACCGCGACGAGTTTGAGCGTAGATTCGCCGAATACCAGAACGTGCCCGCTGGAAGCTGCTTTACCACCGCGAACGGTTGCGCGGCCCTGGAAATGTCCGCCCAGCTCTGCCGTTTCAAACAGGGAGACGAGATAGTCATCCCGGCCCACACATTCACGGCCTCGGCCTATCCCTATCTCAAAAAGGGCGCGCGCCCGGCGTGGGCCGACGTGGATCTGCATACCCGCGTGGTGACGGCGGAAACCGTGGAAAAAGCCGTCACTCCCCGCGCAAGGGCCGTGGTTGTGGTGCACCTGTACGGCTATGCGGCCGACATGCCGGAAATAGCGGCCCTGTGTCGGGAGCGCGGGCTTATCCTCATAGAGGACGCGGCGCAGGCCATCGGCACCGAGGTGGACGGACGAAAAGCGGGCAGTTACGGCGACATGGGCATTTTTTCCTTCCATTCGCACAAAAACCTCACCACCTTGGGCGAAGGGGGCATGCTGTACGTCAAAGACCCGGCGCTCGCGGCCGTCATCCCCGCCCTGCGCCACAACGGGCACTGCGCCTACGCCTTTGCAAGGACCGAGTACTGGAAGCCGGCCATGGGCAACGTGGACATGCCCATGCTGGGCGATGAGCCGCTTATGCCCAACAATTACTGCCTGGGCGAAGTGGAGTGCGCTTTGGGCGCAAAAATGCTGGAGCGCATCGACAACATCAACGACGAAAAACGGGCCCGGGCGCTTTCTTTCATAGACGCGCTGGCCGATTGCCCGGAACTGGAATTTCACCGCGTGGCCAGCCGCCGGCACAACTACCATCTGCTGGCCGCGCGCGTGTCGGCGGGTCAGCGCGCGCGGGACGACTTCATGCGGGGCATGTGCGGAAAAGGCGTGAAATGCGTTGTGCAGTACATCTCCCTTGACCGTTACGACTTCTACCGGCGTCTCGGTTTCGGCGAGGCAGCCTGCCCCAACGGCGACACATTTTTCGACAGCATGGTATCCTTCCCCTTTCAGCACTGGTTGAGCGACGCCGACCTGGAATATATGCTCGCGGCGACGCGGGAAGTGCTGGCCTCCCTGCGCTGAAGGTCCGGCCGTGAAAGAACGCTGCGTCGTCATACCGGCGGTCAAAAAAAACGCGGTCATACCGGACCAGCTTGTCAAACGGCTGGCCGGCGTCACCCTGATTGAGCGGGCCGTCCACACCGCGCGATCTTTCGCGTCCGG
>JAISXC010000295.1 GCA_031270875.1 Desulfovibrio sp. | reverse complement strand
TGGAAATGGAAGAAAAGCTGAAGAGCGGTTAATCCCCGAAACACTTGGAGTGGTTATGGCTGGAAGCGCGTGGAAGGTGGCCTATGCCGACTTTGTGACGGCAATGATGGCCTTTTTTCTGTTGCTCTGGATTCTCAACATGGTTCCGCCGGAGACCAAAGCCGGCCTGGCGGCCTATTTCAGCGGCGAACGCAATTTCGACTCAAGTTCCACATCGCCGATATCCAACAATCCCTTTATTCAGAATACCGACAAAATAGACGCGCGCGATTTTAAAATGACGGAAGTGGAAAAATCCCATTACGCCATTGCCCAGAAACTCAGGCAGATGCTCATGGCTGACGCCGTGCCGCAAAGCTCCTCCGGCATCAGCGCCGATGACGTCGGCGTGCAGTTGCACGTCAATTCGGATGTCATGTTCAAGGCGGGCGCGGTGGAACTTTTGCCCGAAGGCGAAAAGGTTCTCCAGAGCGTGCTCGCAATTCTGCTGGACTATAATCTCTACCTTGTTGTGCGCGGGCATGCCGACTCTCAGGAGGCGCGCCCGCCATACGCCTCATGCTGGGAATTGTCGGGAGCGCGCTCGGCCGCCATGGTGCATTATCTGGCCGACAAGGGCATCAAACCCACGCGTATGCGGGGAGTCGCCTACGGCGACACGCGTCCGCTCAAACCAGGCATCGACGAAAAAAGCAGGGCCGCCAATCGCCGTGTGGAATTTTTCTTCCACCGCCCGGAAGTCATGTCCTACAGCATTGTGTATTGACGCCGCTTTCCCGACTGCGTAACTGGTCTGAGTCCGCCAATGCATCAATGAGCAATAGCTGATTCCGTTTTTCACGGAGTAAAGCTTTCGCCCGGTTTTACATCAATACAGCGACAATTCGGACAGATCAGGGCAAGCTCCTTTTTGAAATCTTCCGTGCTTTGCGCCAGAACCGGAAAAGTGCCCCAATGCATGGGCACTGCCGCTCTGCATTGCAGAAGCTTGCAGGCCAGCGCCGCCTGGCGGAAATCCATGGTGAAAAGACCGCCGACGGGCAACAGCGCCACGTCAATAGGGTATAATTTGCCCCAGAGTTCCATTCCGCTGAAAACGCACGTATCGCCCGCATGATAGACAGTAAGGCCGTCAGGCATGGTTATGATGTAGCCGGCCGGCGCGCCCGACTCACTGGAGTGGAAGGCCTGGGTCATTGTCACGCTCAGTCCTTTATGAGTTATCGTGCCGCCCATGTTGAAACCGATGCCGTTCAACACCTGGTTTTCCGGAAGTCCGGCCTGTACGAGTCTGGCGGCTGTACCCACAATGGCGCCAAGCATTGCGCCGGTCTTCTTGCAGACGGCCACCGCCTCCCCGACATGGTCCGCGTGATCATGCGTGACGAGAACCATATCAATCAAACCGGTTTTGCCCGCCGTCATGCCGCAGCCCGACGGAAAAAACGGGTCAATCAGCACCGCGGCGTCTCCCGCGGGCGCTGAGGAACGGATTTTGAACGCTGAATGTCCGTACCAGGTTATCTCGCTCATATTCCACCTCTTGCGTATGGGTAGTTATTGTCCCCAGCGCGGGCATGTGTGCCGCAGGCCGAGCTGATCAAAAATTCTGCCGCTGAATTGTTGCAGCATTTCCTCAAGGGTTTGCGGCAACATGTAAAATCCCGGTGAGAAAGGCATAATTACGGCGCCGGCTTCTTTCAGGGCCAGCATATTGCGCAGGTGAACAAGCGAGAGCGGACTTTCGCGGGTCACGAGCACAAGGGGCAAACCTTCCTTCAAGGCAACGTCGCCGGCCCGATGTATGAGATTGCGGGAGGTTCCCCCGGCAAGCGCGCCCAATGTCCCCATGGAACAGGGCACAACCAGCATGGCGGAGCCATCCGCGTCATGCCACCACGAACCGCTTGACGGTCCGGCGGCAAGATTGTCCGCGCTGTGTACGCAGTCCGCCAAAGCCGTCAACACTTCCGGGCCTGCCGAACATTCAATTTCAAGTACGGACAGCGCCGCGGGCGAAACAACACAATGCGTCTCCACCTCCGTCATGGCGGACAATTCGCGCAACACCCGGCGCGCGAGCGGCATTCCGCTGGCTCCGCTGATTCCCACAAAAATTTTACGCATACCTTCTCCAGCTTTGTTATCGCCTGAAAACCGTCCCACTGTAAATATATTTTTAATCAGTTTTTTCAAATGATTATCAATAAGAAAAAATACGACCGCATGGTAATCCCCTTGATAAATATGCCGATGGTGTTATCATTGCGCGTATGGCAATCAATGAAACAAAAGACAACCAAAGCCTGTGGGTGCACAGCAGTTTTGTCATTTTCAATGAAGTCCAGCGAAAAAGACTGCCTGTTGACGTGCGTTGCGGAATTTCGCTTGACGGGAACCGTGTTGATGTTATCCTGCATGGCCTTTTTTCGGAAATTGCGAACAACAGCGTCACTTATGTGGTTGACCAGATGACGCCTCTGCCGGGCAAGAGCAGCGAGAATGAAAAAAACTGCTCTTTTTCCTTTATTCTCGACAGGCATCACACTTCAGGCGGTATTGAAAAACTGAATTTTTCCGGCCGCGGCACTGTCGTTGAGGTCAAAAAAAACGCTGACGGCAAACCTGAACAGCTGTTGCTGCGCCTCGCTCCCCACCTGGCCACAAGCAAAGCGCGCAGGGAGCAACGACTCAACTGGAAAACCGTGGACACCAAGGTGCTGTGGTGCTTTGTCATATCTGAGCCCCCTGAAAAAATGGAGGATCTTCGTGCCGGCATCGCGGCTCACTACCAAGCCGTCAAAAGCAGCACCAACGCGGAATTGAAGGATATTTCAGCAAGCGGCGCCTGCCTGCGCGTCATGGACGATTCACACGCCAAAAAATTTTCCCTCAACGACTACTACTTGCTGTTTTTCGTCCCCGTGAATGCCGCCGGGCATTCCCCGTTTACGTTTCTTGCAAAAAAAGTCGGGGCAAACCGCAAGAATGACGACGGAACATCGCTCATGCCCCTGCGTTTCTGTTACGAGCTTGACTGGAGCAGGAGCAGCCAGATCTTGACCTGGACCGACATTCAGCACGTCGGCTCAGAACGTGTGCGGCGTCTCATACAAAGCAGGAGTGGCGCTCATCATCTGCACGCCTCTGCCAGGCACGCAACAAACTTGACTTAGCAGCAGACCTTACTTATGCGCCCGTAGCTCAACCGGATAGAGCGTTGGCCTCCGGAGCCAAAGGCCGCGTGTTCGAATCACGCCGGGCGCGCCAAACAACATCAATCGGCTATGTTATAAAATGGTATGGCCATTTTTTGTTTCCAGCCATCGTATTGATCTCAATTTATGAAAACCGAATGATACGTTTTCCTGTCCAGCATGACACGCGCTGTGCCGCGCAAAACGGTCGTCAACGGGTTCTTGTCCACAAAAACCTTCAGTTGCGTCTCGCGGGCGATGAATTGATCAAAGCCTTTCAACAGAGAACCACCCCCGGCCATCAGCATGCCGTTGCGAAAAATGTCCGCCGAAAGCTCGGGCGGAGTTTTTTCCAGAGTGTGTATGACTGCGTCCAGTATGGTTTGCAACGGCTCACGCAGGGCCTCACGAATATGCCCTTCCGTTACCCTGACAACTTTCGGCGTTCCCTGCACAAGATCCTTTCCGGAAACTTCCAGCGCCGGAGAGTTTGGCTGGGGTACGGCGGAACCCAGGATAATTTTTACGTTTTCGGCCGTGTTCTCGCCCAAAGCCATGCGAAAAACATCCCGCATGTACCGTTGCACGGCCGCATTCATGGCATCCCCCGCCACGCGCACTGACTGGACGCTGGCGACCCCTCCCAGGGAGATAACCGCAACCTCGCTTGTCCCCCCCCCTATGTCCAGCACCATATTGCCCAGGGGGTCATGGACAGGCAGATCCGCGCCGAGGGCGGCCGCCATCGGCTCTTCCACAAGAGCTATGCTCGCCGCGCCCGCAAGAATGGCCGAGTCGATGACGGCTCTCTTTTCCACCTGGGTTATGCCGGTAGGCACGCAGATAACCATGGCAGGCTTGACAAGACGCAGGCCGCTGATGACTTTGCCCACAAAATAGGAAATCTTTTCACGCGTAACGTCGAAATCGGCTATAACGCCGTCTTTCATGGGGCGAACGGCTTTGATGCGCCGGGGGGTACGGCCCAGAAACTGTTTGGCGTTCGCGCCGACCGCTATCACGGTGTCTTTTTCCGTGTCTATGGCGACAACCGAAGGTTCATTGACGACAATACCGTGCGTCTTCGTGAACAGCAGGGTATTCGCCGTGCCGAGATCCATGGCGATATCGTGGGAGAAAAGGCGGAGAATCCGCTGAAAAAACTTCATTTAACGTTCACTGTTTCCGTCGTTGCCGACGCGCGGTCCGGATCGTAGGCGTGCGCGCCCTCGCTGTGCACCTTGGCCTTGGGCAATACGGCCCGCAAACGATTTTTGAGGTACAGATTCTCCAAAAAAAGCGCCAGATGATCCACCGCCTGGCGGACAAAACTGCGCATGCCTTCGTCTATGTTTTTTTCGCCTCTGTGCGCGAGGCACAGCACGCCGCTGGCCGTTCTGTTAACTATCACCGGCAGACAGACAACAGCCTGAAATTCCGGCAACGGGGTCGGCAATTTGCCGAAAATCATGGAGGTTGGAGACCCTTGGGCACCCTCGGTAATCACAGGCTGCTCGTTGCGGAAAACCCAGCCGACTATGCCGCTGCCCACAGGCAGGACAAGCGACTGCCCGCCGGTCAGCAAAAGCGGTTTGGATTCGCATTCCACGCAGTATGTTTCCTGCGGCGTCTCCACTGAGGCAAAAGCCCCGTATTCAAAACCGGCGGCTTCCGTCACGGCGTGCAGATAATTCTGCAGAAATTGCGGCCAGCGGTTATAGCGGAAACGCAAATCCTGTATGATGCCCAGTTCCGCAAAATAACGGGGGATATCCGTCGTGCTTTCCTCCCTGTCGCCCGCGTTTTTTTGCCGTGAGACAAGTTCGGCGAAAAGTTGCAATATTTTGTGATCCTTGTCGGAAAAAGAATATTTTCTTTTGCTGTCCACGCACAGGGCGCCGCCGGCGGGTACCGGACAACCCATAAAAGCCTTGATGGAGGCTTCCTCGCCATCCATGTAATACCCAAGGCTGGACTGCCTCTGGTCAAAATGGGGGTACAAAATCGGCTGCCGGTTGCGGATTATCCAGCCGACCAAACCCTTTCCCGGCAGAATCGAAACATCGGGCGCGATTTTGTCTCCCAAGCTGAACCAGGCGGCCAGGCGGCAGGCCCCTCCCTCCTCGTCAGGCTGGAAAAGCACCGCCGAATAGGCGTCAAAAACGGAGCAAACGAGGTTCAAAACATGTTTCTCAAGAGAATTTTCTGTCATGGCTCAACGTGATTTAGAGTGACAAAGCGCGAACGCCGACTCCCCGGCCGGCCCGCAACGTTCTTTTGTAACAAAGGCTTTGCCGGGCCGCAACAGCTTTTGTGCCTGTGTTTGAATCTTGACGAGTAATGCACCGGACTCTCGTCCGGCCGGCAAGCCGAGCCGCCCGCCCGCGTGTGACATTTACGGACCGGCCATTGTCTGCGCGGGAGGATCTCGGCCTGTTACGGCAGGCCGGAATCGTTGCGGAGTATGGTTTTTTTCTGTAAGCTGAATTCATGTGACTGTAGAGGCTTTCACAATGTTTTGCGCAATCGTCGCATGTTACTGAAACCGTCTCAGGAGACGCGCCCATGAATATGCTGCCCATCAGACGCGCTGTTTTAAGCGTTACGGATAAAAGCGGCCTCGTGGATTTTGCCATTTTTCTCAGCGAACGCAACGTCGATCTTGTCTCCACCGGGGGAACGCAAAAAGCTCTTCAGGCTGCCGGCCTGTCAGTTGCCGCCGTCAGCGAGGTAACCGGCTTTCCGGAAATTCTCAACGGCAGGGTAAAAACGCTGCATCCCCATATCCATGCGGGAATACTGGCCAACAAGGACGACCCGTCCCATGTGGCCGCGCTTGGGGAAAAGCAGATACGGCCTTTTGACCTCGTTTGCGTTAACCTGTATGACTTTGCCGGCGCGGTGGAACATAACCTTTCCCTGGAAGAAATAGTGGAGGCAATTGACATCGGCGGCCCCTGCATGCTCCGCGCCGCCGCGAAAAATTTCCACAGCGTCCTCGTCCTGCCTTCGCCAAAATGGTACGAAGCCGCCCAGAATGAAATGCAGAAAAACAACATGGCCGTCAACCTGGAATTCCGGCAAAAGATGGCCTCGCGGGCCTTTGAAGCCACTTCGCGCTATGACGCGCTGATCAGCTCATACCTGCGTCCTTAACATAAGTAAACCTCTTGCCTTTTGCTCCGTGATCGGGCAGACGCATATTCGTATGGCATACATGTGGCTTTCCGGCGTTGCTGACACTAAAGAAATGTCCGGGCTGAAACCAGCGGTTTCGGCACGATGATCTTTTCCGGGCGGACCCCTTCGCCGGCAAAGTTTTCTGATAAAAAAAATTTTGAAACTCTATCAGTCCCTTGATGAATCCTATTTGTCCGCCATGACGGACGCCGCCCGCATCCTGCAGGAAAACGGCATTCCGGTGCGCCTTGTGGCCGGCGAGCCGTACAACATC
>JAISXC010000204.1 GCA_031270875.1 Desulfovibrio sp. | reverse complement strand
CATGCTCACAGGGCCTTTCGTTTTTTCCGACGGCGGCGCGGCCGGTCTTGCGGCCCTTTTGCCCAATGGCTATTTTCAGGGATGGCAGCCCTTTGCCTTGCTGGGCATCAGCGCGGCGCGTGTCTGGCTTTTCCCCAACTCGCGGGAAATGCTGCGCGGGCGGGCGGACGGCAGCTTCCCGGCGCTCAAATGGAATACTTCCGGCCTCTGGGCCGGGGGACTGGCGGCGCTGACCTTTGCCTCCCTGATTTTGGTGTCGCGCAAGTCCACCTTCCTGTACTTTCAGTTTTAGGGGCGGGCTGTATGTTGAAATCCCTGGGCAATGCCGCGTTCATCCGGCGCTATCTGAAAATTCTGCTGCTCCTGGCCGTTATCGGTCTTGTGTTTGTGGCGCCGTATACCTGCCTGTGGCTTTACAAATCCGGCGACGTGGCCGTGGAGCGCGCCGTCAGGGATCAGGCGGCCGGAACTTTTGCCCTTTTCGGCTCGGGGGTGTCCCAGGATTTCGTGGACTACAAGCTCCGGCTTTATGAGGCCGTCAAACCGGCGATTGCCGTGGTGGGATCTTCGCGCGTCATGCAGTTTCGCGGCGCTGGTTTCCGCCAGACCTATGTGAATGTGGGCGGCACCGCGGGCAATCTGCCGGTGCTGCGTTCAACGCTGGAGGCCATGCTTCGTGTCCACAAGCCGAAAGCCGTCATTCTGGGACTGGATTTCTGGTGGTTCATGCCCCAGTGGAACAGGGAGCCCTTTGAGGATGTGCCGCCTACCGGCGGATCTTACAATTACGGTTTTGAAAGTCTGAAAAAACCGTGGGCCTGGCTTCTGGAGGGCAAAGTTTCCCCGGCGGAACTTTTCGCGCCGCTGTGGGGCGGTTTCCGCGACACACGCTTCGGCGTTATGGCCCAACAAACCGACGACGGCTTCGGCCCGGACGGATCCTGGTATTATACCGGGGAGATCACTGGGCGCCGCCAACCTTTTGATTTTCAGTTCCACGACACTCTCAAACAGGTGAACCGCGGCATCAAGGCTTTTTACTGGGCAAAGGCCGGCCAGCAGGCTCCCTCTTCCGAACACCTGGATGCCTTGTCGGAAATATATTGCCGTCTCAAAGCGCGGGGCGTTGAAGTATTTGTCTTCATAGCGCCCGTCGCCGAACGCGTGCTTGCGGCCATGCGAGAGCGGGAAAAATTCTATCCGCACCTTTTTGATTTGCGCAAGGCCCTGCTGGAGCGCGGCATAGACGCTCTGGATTTTACCGATCCCAAACTTCTCGGCTCCGGAGACTGCGAATTCGTGGATGGTTTTCACGGCGGCGAGGTCACCTACATGCGCATTTTGAGGGCCATGGCGGATCGCTGGCCAGCCTTGCTGGCCTACGTGGGCATGGAGCGCATTGACGCCGTCATCCGGGACTGGAGGGGACATGCCCTTGTGCCCGACGAACGGCTGACCGCGTTGCCGGAAACGGATTTCATGCGTTGGAACTGCCCGAAAAAACAGCGGTAATCGATGATGCCCGCCGCGATATCCCGCCTTTTTTTTTTCTCCGCCCTGTTTTTTCTCTGGATCGCCGGCGCATCGGGCGAGACGCAGAAAAAACCGCTTTCGCAGGAGCTTGGGGCGGAAGCGTTGCGGGCCTATGAGCACGGCGATTTTTTCAGGGCCAGGGATATATGGCAAAAACTCGCGGAAGCCGGAGACGGGCAGGCAATGAACAATCTGGGCGTGCTCTACGATCAGGGCAAGGGCCTGGAGGAGGACTCCGGGCGCGCCGTGTACTGGTTTGAAAAGGCGGCCCGCGCGGGCCATCCCGCGGGCATGAGCAATTACGGGCGGATGCTGGAATCCGGGCGCGGCATTGCCGAAAATCCGCAGGAGGCGGCCCGGTGGTTTGACAGGGCGGCCCGTGAAGGGCAGCCGGAGGCCCAGTACAATCTCGGTTTTTTGTACGAGCAGGGGCGCGGCGTCAGGCAGGACGACAGGGCGGCGGCGGCTTGGTACGGCCGCGCGGCCGCCCAGCAGCAGACGGAAGCCCTGGCGCGGCTCGGTCACTGTTACCGCATGGGCAGGGGGGTGCCCAAAGACTCCGCCAAAGCGACCCTGCTTTTGTATGCGGCGGCCATGAACGGCCACGCCCAGGCCATCAGGGATCTTGAAGAATTGTCCGGAGAGGCTTCAAAACGCCAGCCGGCCATGCTTTTCGGACAAAAATTGGATGATACCGACCGCAACGCCATGCGGGCGGCCCTGCACGGCGCCGGCGTGCCTGTGGTGCGGGAAGACGACGGCTTTATTTGCGATATTTATGACGCGCGCGGGCTGATTCAGGGGGCGGGGGAAATGGCGGCCTGTTACGCTCCCGGCAAATCCGCGCCGCTGGGTTTTGTGAAAATTGACTACGGCGCCGCGACGGCCGTAACGGCGGACAACATAGCGCGGATGCTGAGGGGGCGTTTCGGCGATCCCTCAGCGGAGGAGGGCGGGGATGCCCGCCTCTGGAATCTCGGCCCTGTGCTGGTGGCTACCCGGTATATGCCCACGCACCGGCTTTTGAGTCTCATGTACATGGTTCCCCGCACATATTATCTGACGCAGCAGCCGCAAGTGAAAAAACCATGATTCCCGCGGGCGGCATGATCGCGCTGGTCAGGCGCGCGGGTTTTTCCCCGCGAATCATTGTGCTCTGCCTCGCGGATCTTTTGGCCCTGCTTGGCCCCATAAGCCTGATTTTTGCGTTGCGCGCTGCTTTTGGGGCTGTCAGCCCGACCCTTTACCTTTGGGTTTTTTCCCTGCTGCTTCTGGGGCCTCTTCTGGGCGCGGGTTTCGGGCTGTACCAGACGGTTTCCCTGCCGCGCCCGCGGGAAGTCAAGGCCCTCTTTCTGCTGGCCACCCTGCTGTACGGCATTATTCTGGTGGCGCTCTTTCTCTCGCAGACGGGAAAAGTATATTCACGTCTCATTATCGCGGGAGGCTGGCTCGGCACGATTTTTGCCTTGCCGATCCTGCGCGCCGCGGTCCGCCGTCTCTTTGCGAGAAAGGCCTGGTGGGGCAGGCCGTTACTGATTCTGGACAAGAGCGATACCGGCCGCGATTTGTGGCATTACCTCAAACGTCATCCCGAAAACGGCCTTATTCCGGTGAATATTTTTTCTTTGCCGGACGACATCGCGGCCGCGCGGGAAATTCTGGCCGCAGCAGCCGCGCGATACCCACATGCCGTGGTGTTGTTGCCGCATGTCGCGGCGCGGACGTCCGCTGCTGAAATTGTCAAGGAGGCGGGGCGCTGGTTCAGCGATATTGTGGTCGCCCCGGCTTTCTGCGGCGGACAGGACATGCACTGGCTCACCATATGCGATCTTGGGCCGACGCCGGCCCTCTGGATACGCCAGAATCTGAGCGACAGGCGCCGCCTTTTCATCAAGCGCTGCATTGATATCGCGATTTGCCTGCTGGGGCTGCCCGCTTTGTTGCCGTTGGGGCTGGTGCTGGCCTGCGCCATCAAGCTGGACAGCCCGGGCCCCGCGCTCTACCGGCACAAACGCGTCGGGCGGAACGGCCGGGAAATCAGGATTTACAAATTCCGCACCATGGTAATCAATGCCGACGACGCCCTCCGGACCTGTCTTGAGAAGGACGCCTCCCTGCGCAGGGAATGGGAGAGTTTTCACAAAATCAAAAACGATCCGCGGGTGACGCGGGTGGGCGCTTTCCTGCGCAAGACAAGTCTGGATGAGCTGCCGCAGTTTATCAACGTGCTCGCGGGCTCCATGAGCCTTGTGGGGCCACGGCCCATTGTGGCGGCGGAGATAAAAAAATACGGCCCGGTGTATGGGGAGTACTGCCGCGTGCGGCCAGGAATAACAGGCCTGTGGCAGATATCCGGCCGCAACAACACAAGCTACGGCGATCGCGTGGCCTATGACCACTACTATATCTGCAACTGGTCGGTGTGGATGGACGTGTGGATTCTTGTCAAAACAGTGCCGGTGGCCCTTTC
>JAISXC010000231.1 GCA_031270875.1 Desulfovibrio sp. | reverse complement strand
GCGCGGAAGGACTCGTTCGCGGATTCCCTGACCAACATGAAGACAATGGTGGCGATGCTTCCGCATGCCAGACTGAGGCAGAGGGAAAAAGCGAGGATCAGGCGTGTGCGGATGGACATGACAGGAGAATGATATTTACCCTGATTACGCTTTAAGTCAAAAATGTATTGCTTATAATGACAAGATAAACTTTTGCTTCAGCTGTCTTTCGCATACCAATAACCTCCAGCCGTTCTCCGGTTGCGGTTTCTATGATATATTTTGCCATAAGTCATAAGTTTAGCCTTTGACCGGCAATGTGGTCAAGGGCTAAAGAGTTCAAAGCAACACACTGCCGGCATGTGACCTGTCTTGACTCAGAGAGTGTTGCATGACGAATGATTTTGCCGAATGTTCCCAATAAGGATTTATCCATAAATAATTATTGTATTCTTGTAATGCCGTTATGCTTTTCTCCAACGGAAACAAGCATATGGGCATCAAATCGTGGGAAGTGTCGGATACGTTTTGGGGAATTGTCGAACCTTTGATCCCCAAAGTAAAAAGAAGCTTGGAACTTTGGCGCGCGGCCTGCCCGGATACGATGACATGGAAGGCATCGCCTGGAATGGCAGTCCATCGACGGCTGTAGTGTAAAGCGCCCTCAGCGCAAGAAGCGGTTGGGCCTAATTCGACTGATCGGGGGGAAGAAAGGAACAAAGCGGCATATCCTTGTGGACGGCAGTGGCGTCCCGTTATCCATCGTCGTAACCGGGGCGAATCGCCATGATGTCAGTCAGTTTAGAATTGAAATCATTTGTCCTGGGGTTTGAGCTTGTCTTTCAGCAGTGAGAACATAACGTTATGCAGGGCCTGCATGTCAATGGGCTTGGCAAGATGCCCGTTCATGCCGGCCTGGCGGCTTTCCTCCTGATCTTCCCGCATGGCGTTGGCCGTCATGGCGACAATGGGCACAACGGCGGCGTCGTGCTTGCCCGAAGCGCGTATGCGCCTTGTGGCTTCCAGACCGTCCATAACCGGCATACGCACATCCATGAATATCAAGTCATAGTCTTTGTCCAGAAAAGTCCTGACGGCTTCTTCGCCGTTTTCGACCAGATCCACGGCGGCTTCCAGGCTGGTCAACAATTCAAGGGCTATTTCCTGGTTGATGATGTTGTCTTCCACCAGCAGGAAATTGAACCCCCGGTAACGCTGTTGCGGAACTTCACGCACCTCGCCGGTGCCGGACAGGTACGCCGCCTCGTCGGCGGCGCCGAGTACCACAAAGAAGGAAAATTCGCTGCCCTGTCCTGCTTCACTGGCAACGCGGATTTCACCGTCCATAAGCTCCACCAATGCCTTGCTGATGGCGAGGCCGAGTCCGGTGCCGCCAAACTTGCGGGAAGTGGATGCGTCCGCCTGTGAAAAAGGCTGAAAAAGCAGGGAGAGTTGCTTCTCGGTCATGCCTATCCCCGAGTCGCGTACCACGCACCGCAGGCGAATTTTGTCGTCCGGCAGGCTCTGCGCCCCCACCGTCAAGGCGACGCTGCCCTGGGATGTGAACTTGGCGGCATTGCCGAGCAGGTTCAGCAACACCTGCGAAAGACGCAGTTCGTCGCCTTCGACGAATTGGGGAACGGTCTCATCCAACGTGAAGACGAGGTCAACATTTCTGGATTCCGTGCGGGGGAGAATCAACTCCCGAATATTCTGCAGGGCGGCGTGCAGATTGAAAATGCGGTTCTCAACTTCCATCTTGCCGGCTTCGATGCGTGAGAACTCCAGGATATCGTTGATAATGCCGAGCAGGAGAGAAGCGGAAGACTGGATTTTTTTCAGATAACCGAGCTGGCGGGGCGGGGGGTCCGCCAAGATCGCCAAGTGCGTCATGCCCAGAACGCCGTTCATGGGAGTGCGCAGTTCATGACTCATGCGCGCCAGAAAAGATTTCTGGGCGAGATTTGTGGCCTTGGCCAGCTCCAGCGCTTTGCGCTGGCTAATGTCGGTCGCTACCGTCATCTGTGCTATCTGGTTGTCATGCCAGCGGATAAGGCGATTTCTCACGAAAAAGTCACGATGCATCACGGGGTGGTGGTATTCCGCCTGCAGAACGACGTCAAGCGGATTGCCGGCATCATCAAAAAGACGACCTATGGAGCAAAAAGAGCAGGGGGCGTCAAAGCCCATTATTTCCTTGTGGCATGGTTCGCTGAAACTCGCTTTGTCGAGGAGTCCGGTTGCGTATGTGTTTGCGTACAGAATCTCGTAGGTTTTTGGATCGCAGACATAGACGGTGGCATCCACATTGTTCATGACGTTTTGCAGCATGGCGAGCGTGTTGTGTATTTTTTCGTGGGAACGCGCCACTTCCTCGGCCATGTCGTTGATGCCGGCCGCGACATCCCGCATCTCCCCTTCCAGGGAGGGAATGCGGCAGGAAAAATCCGCACGCATCCGGCGCACGCCCTGAACGAGAGTTCCAATGGAAGAAATAGAGCGGCGCATTACGACGGAAAAAAGACAGATGCTCAAAAGCGCGCACAGCAGCAAGGTAAGAGCGATTCTGACGGTCATGGTCCTGACGGTTCCCTTGATGTCGGAAACAAGCTCGTTTGCCCAGATATAGCCGATGTTCCGTCCATCCCGCGAGATCGGGTGCATGGCGTTCATAATGTCGCCGCGCACCATGCCGCCAAAGGACACGGCAGGGACATTCCCGGCCATAACCTGGCGACCGGGATGGCTTTTGGCGATTGGGCGGCCGACAAGGCCGCCGTGCTGTCCTGACGGCCCGTAGGTAAGTATGGCATCCAGCTCGCGCGAATAGTAGCCGATGCCCAAGGTGTCCAGCGTGGTTGCCACCTCGTCCGTAACGGGAGTGAGTTCCTTGCTGAGAATTTGAATTTTTTCTTCCCGCGAGGCGTTCTCGGCGTGGTGGCGGCGCAAAATGGCGTCATACCCGCCCGGTTCGAGTCTGGCATCCAGCAGTTTGGCGAACCCTTGCAGAAAAATTTCCTTTTGACGAAGGATGGATGTTTCTATCTGATTGTTGGCGATATAGCCCACAACCATGCAGAGGATGGTAAGAATGACTATATAGCCCAAAAAAATCTTGTGCTGAAATGGCAGCGAGAAAAAAGATTTCACAGGTATATCCTCTGTAGCCAGAGTACGAGAGATTGACGTCAGCCTGTGGGAAGGTAATACAGCCTCGTACTGATAACAATAAGGCCCTGGACCATCATGTCAAGCCGTTGCAAACTAGAACCCTTCTTCCAGAGGCGGCCAGATCAGGCAATCTCCCCCATCCGGGGCGCGCTTCGCCCCGGAAGGGAGCAGGCGTACCCGCCTTCCGTTTCTTGCAATACGTCCCTGCGCCAACCATTGCAGCGCCTGCGGATAGACGCGGTGCTCAAGCATATGAATGCGCGCCATGAGACTTTCCTGAGTTTCTCCGGCCATGACGGGCACCGCGGCCTGAATAATAGCAGGGCCGCTGTCCACGGCTTCTTCCACAAAATGCACGGTGCAACCGGAAAGTGTTACGCCGTAGGCCAAGGCGTCGGCACCGCCGTGCAGCCCGGGAAAACTCGGCAGCAGGGCCGGATGAACATTGACCACACGCCCTTCAAAGGCGCGGAGAAAACGGGCCGTCACAAGACGCATATAGCCGGCCATGGCGATGTATTCCGCCCCGTGCTTTTTAAGAACCTCCGCAAGGGCCGCATCATAGGCCATTCTGCCCGGCCAGAGCGTGTGATCCAGCAGTGCGCACGGGATGTCCGCCCTGCGCGCGCGCTCCAGCGCGCCGGCACCCGGCCTGTTGCTCACCACAAGGCACAGGCGGGCGTCCAGCGCGCCGGCAGCGATTTTGTCCATGATGGACTGGGCATTGCTTCCGTTGCCGGAGGCCAGTATGGCTATATTTACGGGCATGCGGCAAAAAAATTTTTTATGGCTTCGACAAGGGCCGGCATGGTGTATTCCCGCGGCATGATATGGCATTCAAGACCGTTGTCGCGCAGGGTTTGGGCCGTTACCGGGCCTATGGACGCCAGACGCGCCCCCGACCGCCTGACGACATCCGCCGGCACCTGGGCCAGAAAATTCTCCACAGTGGAGGACGAGCCGAAACTCACGCAGTCAAGGCCGCCTTCTGCCAGGCGCGAGAGAACCTCATCCCTGCGGGCCCCGGCCGGAACGGTTTCGTAGGCGTTTATCACGTCCACCCGGGCGCCCGCCTTGCGCAGCTCCTGCGGCAGAACGTCTCTGGCCTTGGCCGCGCGCGGCAGCAGGATACGCTGTCCCTTGAGCGGGGTAACGCGCCGCAGGCCGTCAGCCACGCTTTCCGCCACAAAACATCCTGGAACGAAATCCGCGCGAATGCCGTAAGCCGCCAGAGCCCCGGCCGTTGCCGGGCCTATGGCCGCCGCTTTGCATCCGGCAAGCGCGCGGCTGTCCTTTCCGGCAAACGCGAGCCTGCCAAAAAAGGAACGCACGCCGTTGCCGGAAGTAAAAACTATCCAGTCATAGTCCGCAAGAAGCGCCACAGCCGAGTCAAGCGCGCTGAAATCCGCCGGCGGGCGGATTTCAATGGTGGGGAATTCAAGAACCTCCGCCCCCAGCCCGGAGAGGGCCGAGGCGATGTCGCTGGCCTGCTCCCGCGCGCGCGTCACCACAACGCTTTTGCCGAAAAGGGGTTTTTGCTCATACCAGTTGAGTTTTCCGGCAAGTTCCGCCACCTTGCCCACAACCACAACGGAAGGATTGACAAAACCCTTGTCGCGGGCGGCCTCCGGCAATTGCGCGACAGTGGACACAAGACTGCGCTGCCGCGGCGTTGTGCCGCGATGGATGAGGGCCGCAGGAGTTTGCGGGTCAAGGCCGGAGCGTATGAGATTTTCGGCAATCCGGGGCAAATTTGCCATGCCCATCACAAAAACCAGAGTGGAGGCGCTTTGGGCCAGGGCCTGCCAGTTGTGCGCGGATTTCTCCTTATCGTGATTTTCATGGCCGGTGACGATGGTGACGGACGAGGAGAAATCCCGGTGCGTCAGCGGAATGCCCGCATAGGCCGGAGCCGCGATGGCGCTGCTGACGCCCGGCACTTCCTCAAAAGGCACCCCCGCGGCGTGAAGCGCTTCGCCTTCTTCACCGCCACGTCCGAAAATGTACGGGTCCCCGCCCTTGAGTCTGGCCACGATCTTGCCTTCTCTGGCCTTGTCGACAAGCAGGGCGTTGATCCTCTCCTGCGGCAGGGCATGATTACCGGCCACCTTGCCGACGTAAATCCGCTCCGCGCCGGGGGAGGCCAGAGCAAGCAGACCCTCAAAGGCCAAGGCGTCGTAAACGATCACATCAGCGCCCGCCAGAACGTCCCGCGCCTTGACGGTCAAAAGACCGGGATCGCCGGGGCCCGCGCCCAGAAGAAAAACCCTCACTGGATGCCTCCCCTTGCCAGTTCCAGCAGTGTACGCGTTCCAAAACCCGTGCCGCCCTTCGGGCAAAGAGCGGTGGGTTTTTCCGCCCAGTCCGTGCCGGCTATGTCCAGATGCGCCCAGCGCGTGCTCTCGGCCACAAAGTGCCGTAAAAAGAGAGCGGCGTGTATGGCCCCGCCCTCACGCGGCCCCGTGTGGCAGATGTCCGCGATTTCGCTTTTGAGGTGTTCGGCATAAGGTTTCCAGAGGGGCAATTCCCAGCAAGGTTCGCCGCATGCTCCGCCTGCGGCCCGTATACGTTCGGCGAGTTCCGCGTCATCGCAGAAAAGTCCCGCGACGCCCCTGCCCAAGGCGACGGCGCAAGCGCCCGTGAGGGTGGCGATGTCTATGAGGGCGGCGGGCGTCCATTCTTTTTGCGCCCAAGCCAGGGCGTCGCAGAGGACAAGACGGCCCTCCGCGTCGGTGTTGGCGATTTCCACCGTATCTCCGTTCACCGTCCGCACCACATCCCCCGGCCTCATGGCGCGGCCGCCGGGCATGTTTTCCGCGCAGGCCATAAGGCCGATAATCCTGCGGGGCGCATTCTCGCGCGCCGCCGTCGCCACAGCCGCCAGAACGGCCGCCGCGCCGGACATATCGCCTTTCATCTCGCTCATGCCGGCCGCCGGTTTGATACACAGGCCGCCGGAGTCAAAGGTGATGCCCTTGCCGACGAAAATCAGCGGCTTGTCCAGCCCGTGGCCCGCTGGGGCGTGCTCCAGAACAACGAGGCGCGGCGGCCGCGCTGATCCCCGCCCCACAGCGACAAGCGCGCCGAAGCCCTGTTTTTCAAGCTCTGTCTCGTCAAAAACAACGCAGGCGAAGCCATGCTTGCCGGCAAGCTGTTCCGCCCGTTCGGCAAAAATTTGCGGCGAAAGAAGATTGCCCGGCATATTGGCGAGTTCCCGGGCCATGCCCACAGCGTCCGCCGCGTTTTCTCCGCGCCGGGCGGCGGCGCGCAGAGAGTCCGGACTGTCGCCGGTGAAACCCAGGGCAATCCATTCCGGTCCCTTGAAGGGCCGCTCAGCTTTCCTTCCCGTCGAGGAAAAACGGTGCAGAGACAGCAGGGCCGCGCAGACGGCCTCCTCCACCAGACGCTCTCTGCCGCCGGGCAGGTCAGCGAGCAAAGGTTCGGGCAGAAGGACGGAGGCTATCCCCTTTTTGGCGCACAGGCTCACGGCTTCGGCGATGGCCTTGCGAAAGGCGTCCACTTCCACCGTGTTCCGCGGGCCGAGACCTAGGGTCAGGACACGCGGAACGGGAAGCTCCGGATGCCCGTGAATCAGCGCCAGTTCGTCCTTTTCCCCGCGCACGTCGCGCAGGGCGGGAGCCACGGCAAGCCAGGGGACAGCTTTGTCCAGCTCGGGGTGACGTCCCGGATCAATTTCGCCTTCGCAGCACGGAACCAGCATGGCGTCGGCTTTCCAGTGTTCAGGACCAAGGTTTTGGAAATGTATGTCCGGCATGTTTTATCCTGTGAGAAATTCTGCAGCGCGACTACAATTCGGGCTGTCCAGCCACAACAATTGTGACAGGGTAAACTCTTTCCCGCGGAAGGGCAATACGGATTCGTCCGGCGGGCGGACAGCACTGTTGACAAATTTAACAGTTGCATCTACACATGACTCATGGGCAGCACATTTTATCATTCTGATTATCGTTCTGAAGAATCCCTCGGATTCATGACGATAACCGCCTATCGCCTGCTGAACTCAACTCTCCGCCGCAGGTTGAAGAGGTCCGGAATTGACTTGACTCCGGAGCAATGGGGGGTGCTGGTTTTGCTTTGGGAAAGAAAAAGCGCCACGCAGGACGAGCTCGCGGCCGCGCTGTGCGTCGACAAATCCACCATGAGCCGCGTTCTCTCGGCCATGGAAAACAAGGGCCTGATCACCAGGAGAACAGAACCCACGAATGAGCGTAAAAAAGTCATTTGCGCGGCGAACGCCTCCCTGGGGTTGCGGGAACGTGGGTTCGCCGCGGCCGTCGAGGCGCTGCGGGGCGCTTTGGGCGGGGTATCGGAACAGGAAGCCGAAACCTGCATAAAAGTGCTTGCCGCCATAAAACGCAATCTCAGGGCCAAGTGAGGGTAGGAGAACCTTGCGCGCAATGAATTTTTATCCATTTTGTTGATGTTGTCAACTGTTGCGTTTGCATTTTACTATCCGCGCAAAAGATCCCAAACAATTTTCGCGGTCGGCGGGAAAAATTTGCGGAACCCTGAGCAGGCAAGGAGACGGCCATGGAAACTTTGGCGGCCCAAACACGACGATTGCTGGAACTCCTCGGACATGACGAAATGCCGTTCGGCGTTTTCTATTCCGACGAAAAACCTGACGGCTACGGCCCCGAGCCCGGAGAAATTTTCAGCCGCGAACGCGAGGCGGCGGGGAACATTGACTGGCAGAGGGCCTTTGGCAACTTCTCCTGCATCCTCGGGAATATCTGGCTGGCGCGGAAAAAGAAAAAGGCGGCCTGGATAAGTCACGAAGAATGCGGCTGCATGGGTGGGGGATTTTATTCCGGCGTTTATGGGCCGTACCTGGACATGAATGTCTTTTACGTTTCCACGGGCGTGCCCGGCACTCCCATTGAAGGCGAATACTATATGCCATCGCCTGAGAGCATGACGGCCTTTATGGAAGACTGTGCCCCTCCGCCGGCTGATGGAAAATATTGCGTCCTCAAGCCTCTGGATCAGTTCACTGACGAACAACCCAAGGTTGTGGCATTTTTTGCCAGACCGGAAGTTCTGACGGGGCTCCATTCTCTCGCCGTCTACACGGTTGGGCACCACAATGCCGTAATATCTCCTTTCGGGGCGAGTTGTACCTGTCTTGTTGCCTGGCCGCTTGTATATGAGCGGCGTGGCGTTGAGCGCGCGGTGATAGGCGGGTTCGATCCCTCGGCCCGCAAATTCATGAAAACGGACGAACTGAGCTTTGCCGCGCCTCTGGCCTTGTACCGCAGAATGCTTGACCGCATGGAAACATCGGCTCTCACGCGCCGCACATGGGAAGGCGTTCGCAAAAAGGTGATGAAGAGCAGGCGCGCTTGGGGAGCAGGGGAGGTGGAAAAGAAGCATGAACATGCATCTTGACAGAACGCTCGGACTGCGCTTCCCGCCTCTGGCGATTTTTTACGCCAAAGAGTTGCCCGCGGAGGTCAGGCTTTCAAGGCCCCTTTGTTCCATGCTCCTCGTCGCGCGGGCGGCCAGGGGAGAAACAATGGCCCTCGGCAGGGACAGTTGCCTCTGTCACGGAGCGGCAAGCGGGTTCGGGCTTGAACCGATGTTATCCGAAAACTTTCCGGGCGGTCCGGAGTGCTTCCTGCGCTTCCTCTCTGTTGGCAATCAGGGTTGGGAGCACGGAGAATCCGTCATCAGGCGGCTCCGGGAGGCCAACGCTCCGAAAGTCCTCATTGAGGAATTCACGGAGGGCGAGGGATTTCTGAAAACGCCGGAGCTGGTCGACGAGTGGCTATCCACTCTGCCGGAGTGCAGGCCGGAAGGACCGTTCGTTCTCATCAAGCCCTTACGGGATATCAAGCCGGGGGAAAAACCCAAAGTCGTGGCGTTTCTAGCCGATCCGGACCAGTTGTCCGCGCTTGTGGTGCTGGCGAACTACGCCCGCCCCGGCATTGATAACGTCCGGATACCCTTTGGACCCGGTTGCGGATGTTTCGGCCTGCTCCCTTTTGCAGAATCCGAAAAAGAAAACCCTCGCGCCGTGGTGGGATTGACCGACATTTCCGCGCGGCTTTACCTCCGCAAACCTCTGGGCAGGGACATTCTTTCCTTTACCGTACCGTTCAAACTGTATGAGGAAATGGAGGCCAATGCTCCGGAAAGTTTCCTGACCAGATTCGCCTGGAAAACCATTCACTCTTCAGCAGCTTCTCAACAGGCCGCCATTGCGTCATGGCATTGACCCCATCAAAAAAGGTGACCTTGTTGCGCGTTTTCAAAAGAAATTTTTGGCAGCCCCAGTTCGATCCACGCATATTTTCGGGACTGGGAAAAACGGGGCTTTTTCCTTGAGCTCTGGCAACGAGGGCTATCTGAGTTCGACGACCTGGAAGGTATCGCCTGGGAGTGGCAGGCTATCGACGGCAGCATGGTAAAAGCGCCTCTGGCTCAAGAATCCGTTGGACCAAATCCAACGGATAGGGGAAAAAAGAGGAACAAAACGCCATATCCTTGCGGAACATGGGTGCAAGTGGCGCGGTCTGCCGAAAGATTTCGGTTGTTGGCACAGCATTTACACTCGCATGAACCGTTGGAGCAAGAACGGAGTTCTTGATCGTGTATTTGAACGCCTTCAACGAGAGCAAATACTTCGCCTCAAAATAGAAGCCATTTCTCTCGACAGCACTATTGTTAAGGTTCATCCCGATGGAACAGGAGTTTTAAAAAAACAGGTTCGCAAGCCATCGGAAAGTCCAGGGGCGGCTGGACGACCAAGCTTCATATGGTTGCCGCGAATGCTGAATGCGCGTTGAAATTCAGCATCACTCCCGGCAACGCCGGTGATGCCCCGCAAGGTCGGGAACTTTTGTCCGCCCTCGGCCCAACTACTGAGGCGTGCGGTATTATTATGGACAGGGCCTACGAGGGCAACGCGACACAAAAACTTTGTCGTGACTTGAGCTATACCCCGGTAGTGCCGCCCAACCCCAACCGACTGAAGCCGTGGAAGTACGACAAAGAGCTATACAAAAAACGCAATGAGGTAGAACGGCTTTTCAGGCGACTCAAAGGTTTCAGGCGAGTATTTACCCGCTATGATAAACTCGATGTCATGTTCCTCGCCTTTGTCGTCTTTGCGTTAATCGTTGTGGCCTTAAAATAATGTTAACACGCCCTAGA
>JAISXC010000206.1 GCA_031270875.1 Desulfovibrio sp. | reverse complement strand
TGGGGCGTCAGCGTGGCGCGGGGCTGGGCGGCGGGCATGACGAGCGCGAGCAGACGCTGAACCAGTTGCTTGTCGAAATGGACGGTTTTGAGAGCAATGAGGGCGTTATTCTGATAGCCGCGACCAACCGTCCGGACGTGCTCGACCCGGCCCTTTTGCGTCCTGGCCGCTTTGACAGGCAGGTGGTTGTCCCCACACCGGATTTGCGCGGCCGCAAGCGCATCCTGGAAGTGCACACCAAACGCACGCCGCTGGACGAGGATGTGGACCTGGACGTGCTGGCCCGCGGCACGCCCGGCTTTTCCGGCGCCGATCTGGAAAACCTCGTCAACGAAGCCGCGTTGCAGGCCGCCAAGCTCAATCAGGAAAAGCTCGACATGGGCGACTTTGAGTACGCCAAGGACAAGGTGCTTATGGGGCGCGAGCGGCGCAGCCTGATTCTGTCGGATGAGGAAAAGCGCATCACCGCCTATCATGAGGCCGGGCATGCCCTGGCGGCGAAACTTCTGCCGGGCTCCGACCCCGTGCATAAGGTCACCATAATTCCGCGCGGCCGCGCGCTGGGCGTTACAATGCAGCTGCCCGAGGAAGACCGGCACGGCTATTCGCGCACCTATCTGCGCAACAATCTTGTGGTGCTGCTCGGCGGTCGGGTGGCCGAAGAACTGATTTTTGACGACATCACCACAGGGGCCTCCAACGACATTGAGCGCGTCACCCGCATGGCCCGCAAGATGGTGTGCGAATGGGGCATGAGCGACGTCGTCGGAACCCTTGCCATCGGTGAGACCGGCGAGGAGGTCTTCATCGGCCGTGAATGGATACAGAACAAAAATTACAGCGAAGATACGGCCCGGCTGGTGGATGCCGAGGTCAAGCGCATTGTGGAGGAAGCCCACAGCCGCTGCCGCGAACTTCTGCAAAGCCGCAGCGAGGTGCTGAACCGCATTGCGCAGGCCCTGCTTGAGCGGGAAACACTCAACGGCGAAGAGCTTGACAAGATTATGAACGATGAGGAACTGCCGCCGCTTGACACAGGCGAAAACAATTCCGCGAAACGCGGCGGGAATGCCGGAGAAAATCCCGGCGGCCGGGATGGCGGAGCCCAGGATTTTGTGCTGGAGCCGGATTCCGCGGATAAAAACCAGCCCCGCGCGACAAAAGATAGCAATGACTGATCCGGCCGCGCGAAACGTCGCGTGGCGCGCATCCGGCGGGCATATCCTTGCCCCGTCCGCGCTTTTTGGCGTCATGGGCATTGTCAATCTGACGCCGGACTCTTTTTATGACGGGGGGCGCTGCGTCTCAACCGGATCGGGTCTGGCGCTGGCCCTGCGTCTTTACGGCGACGGCGCCGATATTGTGGACTTTGGCGCCGAGACCACAAAACCGGGTTCCGAAGCTCTTTCCCCGGAAGAGGAACAGGCCCGCCTCCTGCCGGTGTTGCGCGCCGCGCGCGGCGCGGCCCCGGATATGGTCGTTTCCGTGGATACGTATCATGCCGGAACAGCGGCGGCTGCCCTTGACCTCGGCGCGGCCGTCATCAATGATGTTTCGGCCTGCTCTTTTGATCCCGGTCTCACGGATGTGCTTGTTCAGTACAAGCCGGGCTATGTGCTTATGCATCACAGGGGCAGGCCGAAAACCATGCAGGACAGGCCGCGGTATGATGACGTCTGCCGCGAGGTCGCGTTTTTTTTTGAGCGGGAGATGACGCGTCTTGTCAAAGCCGGTCTTCCGGAAGATCGCATCGCGCTTGATCCCGGCATCGGCTTTGGCAAAACGTGCGCCCATAATGTGGATCTTCTGGCTCACCCCGGGGATTTGCTTTCTTTCGGCAGGCCGGTGCTTGTGGGGCTTTCCATGAAATCCGTGTTCGGCGATCTGCTCGGCCTGCCGGCGGATGACCGCGGCATGGCCACCCAGGTCGCGACAGCCCTGCTCTGGAGCGGCGGCATTTTCTGGCATCGTGTGCACGATGTGGCCGCGACGCGCCGAAGTATTGCCCTTGCCGCCGCCCTGCGGCCCAAACAATGTGAGCGTGCGAGTGTTTGAGGCGCTTCCCGTAACCTGGAGAGACGTGCTGGACATAGCGTTCGTGAGCGTGCTGCTGTACCAGCTCATCCAGCTTTTGCGCGGCACGCGCGCGCTGGCCGTGCTGACGGGGCTTGGGCTTTTGACGGTGCTCTTCTACATGTCCAGATATCTGGGCTTGAATACGCTGTTCTGGCTGCTGCAGCATATTTTCAGCTCCCTGTTCATTGTCATTGTCATTCTGTTTCAGGCTGACATCCGGCAGGCACTCGGGGAAATCGGGGCTCGCAGAATATTCACGCGAAACAGGCTCCGCCAGGGCGGCATAGAGGAAGTCGTCATGGCCTGCCAGGAAATGGCGAGGCTGCGCATTGGCGCGCTGATCGTCATTGAACGCGGCATGCGCCTCGGAGACATGGTGGCGCGCGAGGGGGTGCGGATTGATGCCTTGCTCTCGCGGCGTTTGCTCATGAATATTTTTCACCCCAAGGCGCCTTTGCACGACGGCGCGGTTATCATCAGCGCCGGGCGCATTATGGCCGCCGCCTGCATCCTGCCCCTGGCCATGGCGGACGGACAGATCTTCGGCACGCGCCATCGCGCGGCCATGGGCATCACCAGTGAGAGCGACGCCGTGGCCGTTGTTGTTTCAGAGGAGCGCGGGGAAATGACCTTGGCCCTCCGGGGCGTTTTGACGCTTGTCCCGGATGCCGCGCGTCTAAGGCAGGTTCTCAGTGAAATTTTCTAAACGCGGCCGCATGGCATCCAATCTGTTTTCCCTTGTCATAGCCGTTCTTACTTCAATCAGCATCTGGTACATGGTGAGCGTGCGCGAACGGCGCGAAACCCAGATTGACATCATTGTGGATTATTTCGGCATCCCGTCGAACCTTGTCGTCACCGACGGCCTGGTGAACAAGGTGACCGTGCGTCTTCGCGGTCCGGAAACCCTGTTGCGCACGTTTACCCAGCAACGCCTGGTGAGGACCGTGAATCTTTCCAATATCAGAAAGGGGGCCACAACGGTGCCGCTGACCTCCGAAACGCTGTGGCAGACAGCGCAGGCCTTTGAAGTTGTGGATATTCAGCCCTCGCGCATTGTCGTCAGGGCGGACAAACTTGTCGAACGCAGCGTGCCTCTGCGCTATGTTCTGGATTCCCCCCTGCGCGGTGATGCCCTGACCGTGGGCGAGATCAGCATGACCCCCCCCACGGTTGTGCTGCGCGGCCCCGAGAAAGTCGTCGCCGGCATTTCCAGCCTGCCGGTGACCATAACCCTTGATCCCAAGGCGGCCGGCTCCCGGGTGAAGGAAAGCATTACCCTGGATACCCCCGGCCTTGTCACCGCCCTGCCTTCGGCCGTGCTGGTGCAATATGCCATCACCAGCGGCCGGGCAACGCTTTCCCGCCAGTGCGGGGTCGCCCTTGTCACGGAAAACAGCCGGCTTTACGACGTAAGTCCGGCGGTGGTGACCGTGCTTGTGGAAGTTCCGGAAGCCTTGAGCAAAAATTCGAGTTATCTCAACCAATTGGAAGTCAGCGCGATTCCCCCTCAACTTGAGCCCGGCCAGAATGCCAAAGCGGTTTTGCGCCTTCGCCTGCCCGAAGGCATGACGGTTCTGACGCCGCTGGATGACGTGATCGTCACGCGAAAGGACGAGCCAAGGCCTTGACCACTGAATGACAGGATGGAGGAGACGCCATGTCTGAACGTCTTTTCGGCACGGATGGCCTGCGCGGCGCGGTAAACGCCTACCCCATGACCGTGGATGTGGCCCTGCGCCTGGGCATGGCCGCCGGGGTGCGCTTCAGGCGCGGAATGCGTCTGCACAAGGTCGTGATCGGCAAGGATACGCGGCTCTCCGGCTACATGTTTGAATCCGCGCTGACGGCGGGCTTGTGCGCCGCCGGTATGCACGTCATCATGACAGGCCCCCTGCCCACGCCCGCCATTTCCTTTCTGACGCGGAGCATGCGGGCCGACCTTGGGGTGGTGATTTCCGCCTCGCACAATCCCTTTTATGACAACGGCATCAAGTTTTTCGACGCCGGCGGCTACAAGTTGCCGGATCAGATCGAAAATGAAATTTCCGCGATGGTGCTTGACGCGGGCATGACGTGGCCCTATCCCGACGCGCGGCATATTGGGCGCGCCACAAAAATAGAGGATGCCGGCGGCCGCTACATTGTTTACACCAAAAGTTCCTTCCCCGCGCATCTTACCCTCGCCGGCCTGCGTATTGTCGTGGACTGCGCCAACGGAGCGGCTTACAAGGTCGCGCCCCTGGCCCTGGAGGAGCTTGGGGCCGAGGTCATACGCATCGGCACGGCCCCCAGCGGGATCAATATCAATGAACAGTGCGGCTCCCTGCATCCTGAAGTGGCGGCGGCCAAAGTGCGCGAGGTGCGCGCCGATGTGGGCCTGGCCCTGGACGGCGACGCCGACAGGCTGATCGTCGTGGATGAAAAGGGCGACATTCTGGACGGCGATCAGCAGATGGCGATTTGCGCGCAGTCCATGATGGCGCGCGGCGAGCTGCCGGGCAATCTGCTGGTGGCGACCGTCATGAGCAATCTGGCCCTGGAACTTTTTATGACCGCCCACAACGGGCGGCTTTTGCGCACATGCGTCGGAGACCGCTACGTGGTCGAGGCCATGCGGCGGGAAGACGCCATGCTCGGCGGCGAGCAGTCCGGCCATCTTGTTTTCAGGCGTTACGGCACGACGGGCGACGGGCTTTTGGCCGCATTGCAGATTTTGCGCATCATGCGCGAAAAAGAGAAACCACTTTCGGAACTCGCCGGTCTTCTGACGCTCTTTCCGCAAAAGCTTGTGAACGTGCGCGTGGAAAAGCGTCTGCCCTTTGAGGAACGCCCCGCCATCGGAAAAGCCGTGGCGCGGATTGAGGAGGCCCTTGCCGGGCGCGGCAGGGTGCTTTTGCGCTATTCCGGCACGGAAGCCCTGTGCCGCATCATGGTGGAGGGCGAGGACGAGGACAAGGTCAAAGTTTTCGCGGAAGATCTGGCCGAGGTTGTCGCCGGAGAACTGCGCTGAGGCATCGTGACTTTCGACGGTCAAGTCCGCTGAAAAGGAAGAGCGCGCCTTCATTTACGTTCCCCCTGCCCTGATTTTTCCTCTGCTTCTGCTGAGCAGCCTTTTTTACGTGCTGGGGCATGCGCTTTCCCGCCGCAAGGCGGTTGTCATGCTCTTGCCTTTCTGCTTTTCAGCGTGGCCGTTTTTGTCGCTCCCCTGGCAAGGCTCGCGGCCGAATTCGCCCCTGCGGTCAGTTTACCGGCCCTGTTTCTGGAACTGATCCTTTTGCCCTACGGCGTCAGCGGACTTCTCCACCTCGCGTTGCGTCTGGTTTTTCGGTATATGCGGAGCGATTTTGGGGACCGCATTGGCTACGGAATGGTCACTTGTTATACTTCTTTAGCAATTTTACTATGTTATCTGGCTATTCACATTATGATGCTCGTCATGCCGGGCCAATGGAATCGGCGACTGTTGCGTCGCTTTTCCTGTCTCCTTCACAGGCTTTTGCCTTTGTCCGGCATGTTGCCGTCCCGCCTGTACGCATAGTTATGGTTTTAAATATTACTGTTATGTAATAAGTTGTTGTTTTTCTACTGGTTGAGGCATAAAAATCCTTAACGTCCCGCAGAGCTTTTTTCAATAACAAACCGTGATCCCAGATAAAAATTTTCATGGCACATAATATGCTATAAAGTATGCCAATTCATTTTCAACCTCGCCAAAGAAATCGGCATGTAATTTTCAAGTTGAAAATTGTCCAAAAATGCCAGCAGGATACCCATTCTCAATGCGCTCGTGAGGAAAACGTGAATAGACTGGTCAAGCTGATATATCCTGGTCTGACACTTGTTCTGGCCTTTTTGTTCTGGTATTTTTTGGTAAGCGTAATCAAAATTCCCAAATATCTCCTACCCATGCCTGGGGATGTCCTGCACAGGATCAGTTCTGATTTTTCATTTCTTTGCAGTCACGCGGCGATAACCTCGTTTGAGGCTTTGAGTGGATTCTTTATCAGCGCTGTTTTCGGAATAACTCTTGGCGCTCTGCTGGTCATGTCGCCGCTTCTGGACAAGGCGCTCATGCCTTGGCTGATATTGTCGCAGACATTTCCAAAAATAGCTTTGGCTCCTCTGATTGTTGTCTGGTTCGGCATGGGTTTTGCTCCAAAAGTCGGGATCACAATGGTCATGGCTTTTTTCCCCGTCGTCATCTCCTCCGTCGTCGGTTTTCGATCCATAGAAGCGGAAATGCTGGAATTGGCGCGTTCCATGCGGGCAACGCCATTCCAGATTTTCTGCCTGTTCCGCATGCCGCTGGCCCTGCCGAGCATTTTTTCCGGTCTTAAGGTTTCAGTGGCTTTATCTATTGTGGGCGCGGTGATCGCGGAATGGGTCGGAGCAGACAAAGGGCTGGGTTATCTTTTGCTGTCCGCCAATGGAACTCTGGATACGGAGATGCTTTTCGCCGTATTGGCTTTTCTGACCGTCATGGGTGTTATAATGTATTACAGCGTAGAGCTTTTGGAGAGATTCGTGATCCCCTGGCATGTTTCCATTCGCCTAAGCGAATGTTAGTTGCGGAATTGAACGGTTCTCAGGCTTGATACGTTCTGGCGTGTTTTGCCGGAGCACGGGGGTGGATAACACAATCCGGTTTCCGAACGTTTTTACCTTAGAAGGAGCATTTCGGCATGAGCGCATTGATTCGCTTTCTTGTGATTTTTGTCTTTTTCAGTTCGCTGTCCGCTTCCGAATCCATCGCTGCGGACAAGGTGAATTTTCGTCTTGACTGGACCATCTACGGAACTCATGCTCCTTTTTTTCTGGCATTGGACAAGGGGATGTATGCGGATGCCGGACTTGAAGTTAGGATTGAGGACGGTCAGGGCTCCGGAACCAGCGTGAAGCTCGTGGCTCAAGGAAATGACGATCTGGGCTTTATAGACTTTACAAGCACAATACGGGGTGTCGAGCAGGGGATGCCCGTTGTGGCATTGATGCGAATTTTAAGCAATTCATTGTGCATCATTTCCAGCGCGTCCGATCCGGTCAAATCTCCCAAGGAGCTTGAGGGTAAAATAATAGCCTATGCTCCCAGTGAATCAAGCGCGCAAATGTTCCCTGCCTTGCTTAATTCCCAGGATGTGGACATCAGGAAAATCAGCGTGGTGAATCCTGCCTTTGGCGCCAAGCTTGCCCTGTTTTTGCAAAAAAGGGCGGATGCCATCACAGGCGCGGTCACGCAACAAATCGCGCAGATTGAAGAGCAGGGACAAGAAGTTTTTGCATTCAAATATTCAGATTTCGGCGTGCGCCTTATGAACAATGGTATTGTGGCGAACAAGGCCTTTGTCGACAAGAATCCAGATGTCGTAAAACGATTTTTGAAAGTGACGAGAGACGCGTTTCTGGCTGCTAAAGAGAACCCTGAGGAAGCCTTGAACGCATTGATACGCATACGTCCTCAAGAGGCACGCAACAGGAGTGTTCTTAGAAAACAGTGGGAACGTTCCTTGGAAGTCTTTGAAACAATAAACACAAAAGGTAAGCACTTTGGTTACATGGATGACCGCGACTGGCAGGAAACTATAAAGCTCCTTATGGATTACGGCGGTCTGCCACGTGCCGTACCTCTCGGACAACTTTACACCAATGCTTTCTTGCCGGACAAATGAAGAGACATGTTTACAGCCGATGCCCATATTGCCGCCGCTGACGCAAGGGGAGACTTCCCTCCTCCTCCAGCCTCTGATGAAGAGGGCGCCACTGACGTCCATGCCGGCGACGGGACGGGACATAGTGAGGAAATACCCACTTCCCAAGCCATTATTGAAGTCATTGACGTGAGAAAAATTTTTGCCGGCAAGGACGGCGCGGAGTTTGAAGCCATAGCCCCGTTGTCCCTCAAGGTAAGGAAGGGAGAGTTCGTCGCTGTTGTAGGCACTTCCGGCTGCGGGAAAAGCACCCTGCTGCGTATTATAGCCGGATTGATGTCCCCAAGTTCCGGGCAGGTGGTCATCAACCATCGAGTTATCGCTGAACCTGACGGTAAAACTGGAATCGTCTTTCAAAGTCCGGTATTGCTCCCTTGGCGGACGGTGCGCGAAAATGTCGAACTGCATTTGGACATCAACAGCGCTAAAAACAAAAGGAAGCACTCCGCTGAAGTGGACAGGCTGATTGCACTTGTCGGTCTGGAGGGCTTTGAGCACTGCCGTCCCTATGAGCTGTCCGGCGGCATGCAGCAGCGCGTTGCGCTGTGTCGTGCTCTCATACACAATCCGTCGTTGCTGCTTATGGATGAGCCATTCGGAGCCCTTGACGCTGTTACGCGGGAACAGATGAATGTTGAATTGCAGCGAATCTGGCTTGAAACCGGAAAAACGGTGGTTTTGATAACGCACAGCATAACAGAAGCCGCTTTTTTGGCTGATCGCATCATTGTGATGTCCTCCCGTCCGGGAAGAATAACGGCGGAGTTGAATGTCAGGCTGCCGCGTCCGCGGGATTTCAAGTCGGTAAGAGATGAAGAATACTTCCAGGTCTGCGACCATGTGCGCGCACTCATGAACGCTGTGGGGATGATGGAATGAATACGCCCAGCTTTGACGGAGACTGCATGCGTAAAACATTTTACGCGAAAGCCATGCGGCGGATTTCAGAAACGGCGGAGTGGGCCGCGACGCTGGTGCGCATCCCGTCCGAATCTCCATTTTCCGACACTACTTCTGTGTCAGTTGCCGCCCGGGACATAATTGCTGACTTTCCAGCGACATATGTGGAGGAATATACTCTGGAAGAGCCCGTGCGTAATTTGGTGGCCTACTGCAAGGGCCAAGGCCCGGGGCTGGGCAAACGGATTGTATTCAGCGGCCATTTGGATACTTATCCTGCCGGTGACCATCAATTTTGGACAGCCGACCCTTTTTCGGGAAGCATAGTCGACGGCAAGCTCTTTGGGCGTGGGGCCGCGGATATGAAAGGCGGCATAGCGGCCGCCATGGCTGCCTTAAAACTTATGGCCGAACACAGGGATCTGTGGTCTGGTGAAATCGTGCTCGCATTGGCGGGTGATGAAGAAACCATGGGTGAAAGAGGCAGCAAGTTCCTGTTGGATACAGTTCCCCGTTGCTCTGGGGACTGTGTGATCTGTCCGGATGTCGGGGCGGCTTCCGTCTTGCGTTTTGGTGAAAAGGGTCTGCACTGGATTTCCTTGGAAGCCAGGGGCAAGGCCTCCCACGGAGCGCACGTCCATAAAGGGCACAATGCCATAGACAGGCTGCTGCTGGCCGTATCGCGCATAAAAGACGAACTTGCGGAATTGCCCGTCCACGCGCCTGATATAGTCATCAGGTCAATACTGGACGCCGCCCGCGTTTCTGAGCCTTTGGCCGGCAATGGCGAATCGGAAGTTCTGCGGAAGGTCACTGTGAACATCGGTGAGATTGGCGGCGGCACTAGCCCTAATCTTGTACCGGACAAAGCGTGGGCGACCCTTGATATACGCATTCCCGTGGGGCTCGACGTGCTGGATGTGGAGCGCAGGATCAAAGAGATAACCGACTCGGTTGAAGGCGTTTCCCATAAGGTGCTGCGGTCTTATCCGGCGAACTGGTCCGATCCGGGCGGCAAGATATTCGCTTGTCTCAAGTGGGCCGCATCTGTCGTTCATGGAACGGAGGTCGTCACAAACATGCGGGTCGGCGCTTCCGATGCCAGACTTTTCAGACTGTACAAAAATATACCTTCTGCGAACTGCGGCCTGACACCGTACAATCTCGGCGCTCCTGACGAATATGCCAGTGTGCGGGAAATAGGAGAACTTTCCGCAATTCTTGCCTTGGCTTCTCTGGATTTTTTATGTTGAGCGCCTTCCGGAAAGTCTGTCGCTGGCGGCCGATGGCAGGCATTGCCCCTGAAAGGAAGGGTGAGCCCAACCACGCGCGTCGGCGATGTTCTCCAGTCGGTCGGGTATTTCGAGAAGAGTATCCCTGAAATTTTTCCTCGCCGAATCTCGCCTACTTTAAAGCATTTGGCTCTAGTTGCGCAACATATTGAAAACCGCGAAAACCTTTGTGGCAGCTTGAAAATTAGCCAGAAATACAACGCTCTGAATTTTATGACTTTTCAATTTTTGCTGCACCGAATCA
>JAISXC010000157.1 GCA_031270875.1 Desulfovibrio sp. | reverse complement strand
AAAGCCTTGTGCCGGAACATATTGTGCTGGACACGGCTCGGTCGGACAGGGTAGAGAAGGAAAAAGCGCCCTCGAAAACAGCCTCCGGAAAAAAGAAGCGGCGTAGACGGGAGTAACCTGATGCGGCTTCAACTCCAAGGAGCTTTGCCATGATTGTGTATGATCCCGTTTCCCAGGGCAACGCCGTTATTCAGCATGCCTCCAGAGATCAGGTTGTGGTGATATCCTACCCGCCGTCGGTCGTTGTGGACGGTCTGGCCGCCGTGGGCCAGTTGACGGATTCCGCCAGCACGCGCTCTTTCATGCAGGACCAGTGGCGGGCCGTGGCCGGCAACATGCTCGGCATGGGAGTCATCGTGAACGGGTACTGGTAGAGCGTATCACACCTTCTCGGCCAGTTCGGCCAGCCGTTTCAGGTTGGGCAAATGCTTGAACATCAGTTTGATGTCGTGCCCCACCACGGGGCCTATGGCCGTTTGCGCGGCGATGAGGTTTCTGGCCAGGGCCGCGCCGGATTTCTGGTGATGTTCGCAGGTCACCTGACCGCAGTAGATAATCTTGCGTCCCATGAGGGCCGTGCGCAGGTCATGCTCCACATCGTCCAGTTGGGAGGGGGAAAAGCCTATGTCAAAGTCCCCGATTTCCCTCAGGGCGCTCATGCGCAGCAGATGCAGGCAGCCCATCACATGCAGGCAGGGCCGCGTAAACGTGTACAGGCCCGTGTCGCGCGCGTCTTCGCCGGGCGTGCCCGTGCCCAGCCGCAGCAGGCCGGCGCGGGCTGTGCGCACGGAATAGTAGAGGCTCTGCAGCACCGGGGCTTCGGCATGGTCTGACGGAAAAACGACCTTGCAGCCTGCCACTGCATTTTGGGGATCTTTTTCCATTTCCGTGAGGTAGCGTACGAGCCAGTCTTTGGGCATGACCACGTCGTCATCCATGAAGGCCACATGGTCGCAGGCCTGCACCTGCGGCAGATGGATGAGCCAGTTTCGGGCCGCGGGCGCGCCGATATTTATGGGCAGATTGACGATTTCATACGTCCGCTCCGGAAAAAGTTCCCGCAGCGCCTCCACGCGGGGCAGGCTGTCGTCCGTGCAGCCGTTGAGCAGGATGAAGACCGGGGAATTTCCCGTGTCTGTCCGGGCGAGCGCGCGCAAGGTCTGCCACAGCACCGGCCCCTTGTTCCATGAATAGAGGCAGACGGCTGTTTTGCGCTGCGCGAGGAGCCCGGGCCTCGGCATCGTGGGAGAGAGCAGCGCTTCCAGCCGCAGGGAGACGGGATGAAGCGCTCCGTCCTGCCGCAGGGCCTGGGTGTAGTTCTTGAGGCCGGAATCAATGTCCCCGGAAAGGATGTAATTGTCCGCGGCGTAAACGCGGGCATAGGGATTGCGGCTTTCTTCCGGCATCCGTTCCCACAGCGGCAGGGCGTCAGCCCAGCGGCCCCGGTACGCGTAGTGCAGAAAAAGCGCATTGCGCCACAAATCCGCCAGCCCGGAGGGGCAGCGGAATTTGTCCAGCCAGGCGGTCGGCTCGCGGAACAACCGCAAATCCATGTGCAGCAGAGCCTCGGCCACGCCGATGTGGTCCTGGTTTTGGGCCAGCATCCCCAGCATGGTGTCATAAAGGGCGTCAGAGGCCTGTTCGCCGCTGCGGAATATTTTTTGCTCCAGATCCGGAGGCAGGGCGCTTCCCCGCACGAGATCCAGGCGGATTTTCCGTTGACCGTCGGGGCTGATTTCCTCCAGCGTCTTCATGACGTCAGCCCGCAGGGGCATGGCCTGGGCGGCCCGGTTCAGGCAATAGAGAAAGAGATTTTGGGCCGGCCGCGAATTTTCAAATTCAAGGTCTTCGCTCAGAGCATTGGCAAAAATCACGGCCATATTGCCTTCCAGCATCATCAGGCGGATCTGCCGCCGCACGAAATCGCATTTTTCCTTCAGGGACAAAATGCCCATTTCCCCGTTCAGGCCCCGCTGCATAAGTTCCATGAGTTTCGGGCTCATGCGCCGCTCTCCTTGTTTTTGCGGGCGCGCAACATTTCAGAAAGGTCGAGTGCCTCATCAATGGTTTTGTCCATGTCCAGGTAACGGTAGCCGCCAAGGCGTCCGCCGGCCACAACATTGGGCATTTCCGCCGCCAGGCGCGCCCGGTACTTGTTCTGCAGAGACTGGTTTTCCGGGGTGTTGACGGGATAGTACGGCTCATCCCCCCGTTGGCGGGCGCGGGAATATTCCCGCGCGACCACGGTCCTGTCCCCCTGCAGGCCGCGTTCGGGGTGAAGATGCTTGAATTCGTGCGTGCGCGTCCAGGGAATCTCCACATCCGCCTGATTGAGCACGGCCGTGCCCTGCGCATCCTGCCAGGGCAGGATGTCGCGCTCAAAGCGCACGGTGCGCCATTCCAGCGCGCCGAAGACGTAGCCGAAAAGCTCGTCCAGGGGGCCGGAATAGAGAACCGTGCAGGCGGGTGGAACATTTCCGGCAATGTCGGCGTAGGCGAGGCCGGTGCGCACTTCTATGAGGGGATGGCGGAAGAGTTGGTCAAACATGGCCGCAAAGCCCTGTTTCGGCATGCCCTGCCAGGGGTCGCTGAAATAGTCGGTATTGTAGTCGGCGCGCACGGGCAGCCGGGTGATGATGTCGGCGGGCAGATGCCTGGGATCCTTTTCCCACTGTTTCCAGGTGTAGCCTCTGACAAAAGCCTCGTAGAGGGGGCGCCCGATGAGGGAAACGGCCTTTTCCTCAAGATTGGCTGGGGTGCCGTCGGCGGCGGACGCGGAGGCCTCGCGGCGGATGAAATCGAACACTTCGTAAGGCCGCAGATTGAGGCCGTAAAACATGTTGATGGCGGCCAGGCCGATGGGCATGGGATAGACCCTGCCCTTGCGCTCCGTGAGCACCCTGTGCCGGTAAGGGGTGAATTGCGTGAAGCGGCAGGCGTATTCCCATACGCGGGGGATGGTCGTGTGAAAGACGTGCGTGCCGTAGGCATGGCATTCAATGCCCGTGGCGGAATCAATGAAGGAATGGCAGTTGCCGCCGATGTGGGCGCGCCTGTCGATGACCAGAACGCGTTCGCCCAGCACCGAGGCGATGCGCTCGGCAAGAACGCCGCCCCACAGGCCGGCGCCCACGACGAGATATTTGAGATTCTCCGGCAGCACTGGCGTTTTCCGGTGATGTTGTTGTGTTGCGCGGGGAAACCATGCCACGCTTTTATTCGGGGGGCAAGGATTTTGAGAAAAATCCGAGGGCGCGCGTATCCTCAGGTCGGCCGGATGGCCTGCCGGCACGGGCGCGCATCAAGAGTTTTGCGCCGCCAGAGCAGTTTCAAAGCTAAAAAGTTTGACAAGCTTTCCTTTTTGTGCAAATGTAACACAAATTTTAAAAATGTACTATTTC
>JAISXC010000285.1 GCA_031270875.1 Desulfovibrio sp. | reverse complement strand
GTGGAGGACCGTTTCCCTTCGCGCCATGCCCTGGCGCGGCAGGACGACTTTGAGGAGGAACGCCGCCTCATGTACGTCGCCTGCACGCGGGCGCGCAGGCATCTTGAACTCTACGCCCCTGCCTCCATTTACAGCCGCGCCGAGCGGGGCGCGCTGTACGTGGGCCAGAGCCCCTTTCTCCAGCAACTGGCCCCGGATGTCGTGGAAACCTGGATTGAAGGAATCGGCGGCACGCTCACCCGCCGCGCAAGCGCCGGCCAATCCCGGACTGCGCGGCCGCGTCTCCCGGCCGGAAACGCGCCTGAAGCTCCGGGCGCGGGGGTCGTGGGCATGCCCTGCCGACACCGCATTTTCGGAGCGGGCAAGATAATCAAACATATCCCGCCGGACAAGATGCAGGTGCATTTCCCCGGTTTCGGTCTCAAGATCATTTTGTCCGAATATCTGGGTTTTGAGTAGATTCCGCCCGCCACGCCTACAATTGGAATGGTGTCTGTTTCCCAAGAGCGCAGCCTGAAAAAGAGCAATGAGGGCAACAGGCTGTTATGACGCCAGCAGTCTGGCTATTTCTTCCCGCAACAGCTTGGCCGCGGCCGCGGCCGCCGCTTTTTCCACGCGCGTTTCAAATTGTTCCGTAATGCCGTTCAGCCGCGTTTCCATGTCGTCCACGCGCGTTGCAAGCTCCGCAATGGCGTTCAGCCGCGTTTCCATATTGTCCACGCGCGCCGCGAACTCCGCAATGGCGCTCAGGCGGGTTTCTATCCCGTCCATGCGGGCTGCCAGTTCCATGTACGCATGCAGGGCCTGTGCGTTTTCTTTCACGAGCGCGGGGCTTTCTTCCTTGATGGGGATTGTTGCCGACTCCAGAGATGCCAGGCGCTGTTCAAAGTCCTCCAGGGAGCTTGCTCCCGCAATCTCCGTCAGATTCTTTTCCTGCGCGAGCAGACGATTTTCGACTTCCTGCAGGCGATCCGCCAGGAAGGAGGACGATTCCTGAGCCTCAATCTCTCTCAGACCCTTTTCCAGCGCTGCCAGACGATTTTCGATTTCCTGCAGGCGATCCGCCAGGAGGGAAGACGGTTCCCGCGTTTCTTCCGGCGGGGTCTCAATCACTGCCGCTTCCTGAACAACAGTCTCCGTCGCGCACTGTTCAGCGTCCTGTATGACTTCGGGAATAGCTTCCGCCGGAACCTGGGAGGGGGCAGGGCTTTTTTCAAGCGGCAAGGTATGCTCTGCTGCCGCTTCGTCCGCGGACGGCGGGCTGTCGTCAGAGCTGAAAGATTCTTCGTCTCTGAAAGATTTTTCATCCAGACTGGCGAGTTCCGTGACCGGCAGGTCCTCCTGGGTTCGCGCGGGAGCATTGTCCGCCGGAGTTTCGGTCGGAGGCTGGCTTGCGGAATGTTCCTCCACAGCGACGGAAGGAGTTTCTTCCTGTTCGGGAGGCCGTTGCGGGGTTGGATCTTCCGAAAGGTCGGGATTACCCGCTGCGGCCAGGATGTCGTCCAGTTCCGCCGAGAGATCGTGGACTTCTGTTTGTGTTTTTTCCGGCGGTTGCGCGCCTGCCGCAGACTCGCCTGGACCGGAGACCGAGTCCGATGAGGGCGCCGGCCTCTCAACCTCTGGTTCTTCTTCGGCCTGTGGATTTGTGTCCTCCAAAAACGCGCTCACGTTTGCGACGGGGTTCAGCAGGGAATCTATATCAAAGGGGATATTGGCCAAGGGAGGCGGAGCGGCGTGTTGCGGCGCCGCATCCGCGTTACTCCGGGAGGAATCGCCGGCCGGCGGTGTCAGCGGGATTTGCAAGGAAGAAAGCAAATTATCCACTTTTGCCATGCCAGACATGTCCAGTTTTTCATGAGGATCAACGAGGTGCCCCGTCGCATCCGCCGTCAGGGTTTCCGTCGAAATTTCCGTCTGGCTTGTCGGTTGCGCCATGGTTTCATTTTTGTCGCCCGCATCCATTTGGGCCAGCAGGGAGTCAATATCGCCTTCAGGGGAGGTTGTCGACGCGTCGTTCAGACTTTCCAGCGCTGTGCCGGTAGCATCTTCCTGGGCTTTCAGGGCGGCTTCGCTCACAGTCTCCGAATCTGCGGGCGCGGCTGTGTCGCCTTTTTCGATGAGTTCCGTGAGTTCAATGATATCGTCATTGATGTTTTGTGAATCAGCCATATGAACCTCGAAAATAGGATTTGTCCATCATCCGTCGCGTGTTCCCGTAATAAATTGATACAGGCGGGCTCAGCGTCGGCTCCTGTCAGCAACGCGTTTCTCAAAACCTTATACGGCAAAAATTTCTAACAGTTTATGGCACAGGAGGCAACGCCATCAATTATTCGGTCTTTGCAGCACCACGAAATATCTGGTTTCCTCAATTTTGCGCCAATTTCTGACGATACGCGAAGGAACGGAATAACGGCGCGAGTCATAAGCATCCGGCGCGGCAACGCCGATCTGGTCCTTTTCCATAAAAACAGTGATGTCTCGCTCCTGCAGCTGGTGGTAGAATTCCTCGACGCGGCCGCCTATCTGCCAGTCCATAAGCCATTCCGCCGGATAAGCCGGTTTGTCGCCATTGAGAAAATAAGCCAGAGGGAAGGCGGGCAAGGTTTTGTAGTTCGGGCCGTATTTGAGCCTGAGTTCCCGCAGCTCGCGCAATTTGCCAAACATCTCCGCGTCCACGTATACGCCGCGCGCCTTGCGGTATATCTCTCCCGCGTCGTGGACAAGGCTTGAACGGGGCATGGGCCGCAGCGGAAAAACATAGGGATATTCATATCCCATCCTGAACATCGCCAGGCCGGCCGCCAGAGCCAGCATGGCGCAGGCGCGGGCGCTGTTCGTCCCCCGCAGGCGCCGGTGGGCGAGCAAGGCGCAGAACAAAAGGGGCAGGGCGCCGAAAGCCGGGATTTTGTATCCGCCGCTGATTCCTGTCGACCATGAAAGAAGCAGGGCGGCTCCCAACGCCACGCTGGCGGACAAAAGAGGGGCGCCGGCGGCCTGAATATTCCTTTCCCGCAGAACATCCTTCAGAAAGAAGCCAGGAAGGATCACGCAGGCGCCTCCCATGACCATAAACAGAGTCGGCCAGGAATCCCCGTATCCTGTCCATGCTTTTTGCGTCAGCGTGTCATGAACGTACACGGCGGCGAGCAGGCAGAAATAGAGCGGCACAGGCTGCAATACCAGCGGAAGGGAGCCGGACGTTTCTTTGGCGTGGCGCGGCAGGCGCTGGAAAATGAAAGGGACCAGAGCCAGGGCGGGCAGAACGGGATTTTGCGTCAGATAGATGAAAATGCCGCTCTGCAGGGCCTCGTGCATGTCAAGCTGGCCTGTCGTCTGGGTGCAGAATGCCTCCCAGGCGTTGAGGTGACGCAACAAAAGCCAGTGGACAAGCAGGACAATCCCTGTGCCCAGAAGGCAGAAAATCGTTTCGCGTTTCGGGCGGCACACAAAAACCATGACCGCCGTGGCGGCGGGAACGAAAAGAAAGGACTGCTTGACAAGCATGCACAGCCCGGCGAAAAGGCCAGCCAGGGGGGCAAGTCCGCAAATGCCTGCCAGTAAGGCGGCGGAACCGAAAAAAAGTCCGTCCACGGTATGCCAGGGCATGGGTGGAAAAGTATGCACGCCCCACACAAAGCCCGCCGTGGCAAGCAGCGATAGCGGCAGGTCCAGACGTTTCAGGTCAAAAACGCGGTTGAGGTAAAGCGCGCCCATCCAGGCGGCGGCCAGCATCTCCGCCAGAAAGGAGATTTTTCCGGCCAGCACGGATATGCCGTCGGGGGTGGCGCGAAGCCAGAAAGCATGCCAGTACAGGGACACGGGGGGCGTGATGTAGGCAAAGTCACGATAGGGAACCTCTCCTTGCAGAATACGCCAGGGATGACCGTAAAAATAGCCGAAATCCGTGGTGTCCATGCCGTAAGGAGCGTAGAGGACGGCATAGGCCGCCGGTACAAGGAACGCCAGAAATCGCGTGAGGCGCGTGAAGAATTCGGCGGCGGTGCGAGAATTGGCGCTGTTCATGACGGATGCAGGCAACATTGAGAACGACCTTAAAGTGGGGTAGTCGCGATTTGATCTGACAATCTCCCCTTGAAAGTAAAGGGGAACTCCGTTTTGATGGAAGTGTAATGCAACCCATCAAACCGGGCACCACGCCCACGGAGTTTCCCCATGG
>JAISXC010000179.1 GCA_031270875.1 Desulfovibrio sp. | reverse complement strand
ACTTTCTGAAAGCCTCGCGGGGAACCAGGTCCGATGCCGGAGGGGACGCCCACGGCGGTCCCGCGGGCATGACAGGGCTTTCCGTCAAAATGCAGAGCCTCGCCCTGCCGCCGATGATTACCTTTGACGAGGATCTTGTGCCCGGCGGGCGGCGCATTTCCGGCTGGATTGTCGCCAGCGGCGGCGTGGTGGTGGGCCTGCTGGCCGCCATCATGGGCGTGGGCGGCGGCTTTGTGACATTTCCGATGTTTGTTTACATTTTCGGCGTGTCGTCCATGACCACAGTGGGGACGGACATCCTGCAGATCATTTTTACGGCGGGCTTTGCCTCCATAGGGCAGTACGCCATTTACGGCTATGTGTTCTATACCCTGGCCATAGGCATGCTGCTCGGTTCTCTGCTCGGCATCCAGGTAGGCGCGTTGACGACCAAGGTGGTCAAAGGCATCCACATACGCGGTTTCTACGCCATTTCCATCATTGCCGGTTTTGTCAACCGCGCGGCCGCGCTGCCGAAAAAACTGGTGGAACTGGAAATCATCAACTGGCCGCCGCAGCTTGTCGACATTATTCAGGATGTGGGCAATGTGGTGTTCTGGATCGTGGTCGCCTTCTTCGGCATTTGGGTATTCAGCAAATTTTTCTTCAATATCGGCAAACTCAGAGGGGGGGCCTGATTATGCTTGTTCGTGAAAAAGGATCCTTTGTCCGGGGCGGTCTGCTCCTGCTGTCTTTCGCGGCGGTGTTCTGCGCGCTGCTCATGCCCGTCATACGCGATGAGCGGGGCGCGCGTCTCACCGGCCTGCAGTATGCGGACAATGTTTTCAACGAACTCTCCAAGGGCTCGTCCTATTTTATTCCCGCTGTGCGTGAGCAGGCCAGAAAACTTGACGGCAGGAATGTGAATCTGGCCGTCACCTTGAAAAAAGCCGAACTTGCCCCCCTGGCCCTGACCCTGCTGCAAAAGGCGGGAGCAGCCCAGGCCGCGGCTGAAGGCGGCAAGGTGAGCTTTACGGGGGATATGGGCAGGATTCTTCTGGCCGCTGTGGAAGACTCCGACCGGCTTTATCACAACGACGCCGATGCCGTTTCCGGCCGTTACAACGGAGTGCCGGCCCTCAGGGCCGCCGCCGCGTGGTGGTATCTGCTCTCGCCCTGCATCAAGGAGATGCAGAGGCAGAAGCTGATAAACGAGGCCCAAGTTGTTGATCAGGTGCTTCGCCGCGCCGTTGAGCCGGGAAACAATTTCTTCAGCGTCGCGCCGGCAAGAGTGTCCGATCACTTTGTCCTGATGACGGCCATGCTGATTTTTTACGTTCTCTACACCCTCTGGTACGGCTTTTCCATTTTTGAGCTTTTTGAAGGCATAGGGCTGGCCATGACAAAATCCAAGGTGAAGCAGGAGCACTGAGAATCCCGCCGTGCGCCACCTCATCCGCGCCCTGACGTGAAAGCGGGTAGCTTTTTTGCCGGAAAGCGACATATCAATACAACGTATGGCATATCACAATGTAAAAACTGCCGAAGCGACCGGTGCCTTAAAGCACCTGCATATTCTGGAACTCAAAGCCGGCATGTATGTAGCCAACCCCGGCATCGACTGGCGGGGGCGTCCCTACCTGTACATGCGGGAAGGTCTGCTCGCTTCCGACGACGAGGTCCGTAATATTGCGGCCGAGGGTTATCTTGAAGTCTACATAGACCCGGATCGTTCCCCCGCCTATGCCGATGCCGCATCTCTCGAAGCGGAGCCGGACGGCGCGGAAGTGCGCGGCAAAGCGCCTGCCGGGCCAAAAGTGCCCTTTGTTGTCGAAATCAAGGCGGCGGCCGAAGCGCACGATGCAGCGGTCGACTATGCGCGCGCTTTCATGAGCGACATCCGTTTCGGCAAGCTGGACATGAGTCCTGCGTCCAACATCGTCGAGCGCATCATGCGCAGTCTGGACAACAATACCGACGCCTTGCAAAGTCTTTGCCGCCTGCGGCGCACGGACAGTTACACCTACATGCACTGCGTTAACGTCAGCGTCCTCAGCAGCATGTTTGCCCGCTATATGGACAAAGGAGCACAGACGACCCGCGCCATCGGGCTGGCCGGCCTCTTTCACGACCTGGGCAAGGCCCTCGTGCCGCCGCAGATACTCAATGCCCCGCGCAGACTGAGCGATGCGGAGCGTCTGGTGATGAACACCCATCCCACACTCGGCTACGAACAAATCAAAGATGTGCCGAACATTATACCGGAAGTGCTCCAAGGTGTGCTGCACCACCACGAGTGCTACAACGGCTCCGGCTATCCAGCTGGTCTTTCCGGGTACGACGTATCGGAGGTGGGATACATAGTCGCACTGGCGGATATCTATGACGCCCTGACCAGCAGGCGGGTCTACAAGGACGGCATGCCTCCGCAACGGGCGCTGGGCATCATGTACGAAATGCGCGGCAGGGCGTTGCGCCCGGAGATGGTGGCGGCCTTCATCCGCATGCTCGGCGTGTACCCGGTGGGCAGCGTGGTGGAACTTTCAGACGGCAGCCTGGGCGTCGTCAGCGCCGGGAACCCCGACACGCCGGTGAAGCCGATGGTTATCCCGGTGAAAGACGCCGAGGGCGCGTATCTGCCCAAGAGCATGCTTAATCTGGCAAGCCCGGACAACACGTTGAGCATCGTGCGCTCCGTCCCGGAAGCAACGGCGGGCATCGATCCAGCGGCGGTTCTTGACTTGCCCGCCAGCCCGTCCACAGCCACGCAGAAATACTGACCGAATAGACACTAGAGCAAATTAACATTGAAAATGTATAATTTGCTCTGCAAGGATTTGCAAGCAAATCCTTGCCGCGAGATTGTCGCAAGGCGAATTCACTTCGCCGTCAAGCGACAGTCTCAAGCGTA
>JAISXC010000222.1 GCA_031270875.1 Desulfovibrio sp. | reverse complement strand
CAAGGGCATTGGCCGCGCCTTCCCTGACAAGGCGGCAGGCGATCTGGATGGATGCGTTTTTTTTGCGGCGCAGGATGTCGGAAGGCTTTTCGTTCATGTGCACCACATCGTCGGCATGGGCAATGTCATAACACGCGTCCGGGAGGGCGAGCCTTTGAAGCTCGGCCTCCACCTTGCGGGTATCGCCGACAAGCAGAACGCGCACATCGTGCAGGCCTGCCGCCTTGACAGCCCCTTCCACGGCCACGGAAGGCCCGAAGTCCCCCCCCATGACATCCACCGCTATGACAGGGCGATCGCTCATCTCTGCCCGCAAGGCCGCGCGTTGCTTTTCACCGGCCTAGGATGCCTTGCTTTTGCTTTCCACCGCCTTGCGTCCCTTATAGGAGCCGCAGGCCGGACAGACGCTGTGGGGCAGTCTGGGTTCCCCGCAGGAGCAGAAAATGACGGCCGGCGCGGCAATGCGGTCATGAGCGCGGCGCATTCCCCTGCGGGAGCGGGATTTTTTATTTTGCTGAACAGCCATGGGAATCTCCTTGTCGCTATCATCAATAGACGCGCGGCGAAAACGCGGTCCGATCCGCTTTAACGCTGCTGTCCGCCCGCAAAAAACGAATATTTGCGTTTCCGGCAATAAGTTAAGGGAGACAAGTATAGTAAAATAGCGCGGCGTTGTCCAGCGGGCTTGGAAGAAGACGGTCTATTTCGAAGCTGTTTTCCGGGGCGGCAGGTAATGGCGCATTTTTTCCACCAGTTCGACAAACTCCAGCGGCTTGCTCACATGGTTGTTCATGCCGGCTTCAAGGCATTTTTCGATGTCTTCGCGGAAAACATGCGCCGTCATGGCAATAATGGGCACGGTTTTCGCCTCGGGGGCGTCCAGCGCGCGGATGTGGCGCGTGGCCTCCAGTCCGTCCATGGTGGGCATCTGCACGTCCATGAGAATCAGGTCATATCTGGCCGGCGCATCGTTGACGTTCCGCAGGGCATCCTCTCCGTTTCCGACGCTGTCGATTTCCACCCCGGTCGACTCCAGCAGCGCCGCCACTATTTCTCTGTTGATGTCAATATCTTCGGCAAGCAGAATGCGACAGCCGGCAAAAATTCCGGCCGCGTCGGCCGCGGCGACGACGGTGGCCTCCATGCCGGCGGCCTCCGGGCCGGGGACGCATTTTGCCTTGACAGTGAACCAAAAAGTGGACCCTTCTCCCAAAGTTGAGTTCACTCCCATGGTTCCGTCCATCATTTCCACAATGCGCTTGGATATGGCAAGTCCAAGGCCTGTTCCGCCGAATTTGCGGGAAACGCTGTTGTCCGCCTGCTCAAAGGGAGAGAACAGACGCGAGCGCTGCTCTTCGCTCAGGCCGATGCCCGTATCCGTAACGGAAAAATAAATCGTACAGGCATCCCCATCTCTCTTCTGAAGACGGGCCTCCAGCCGTATGCTCCCCTCTTCGGGCGTAAATTTTACCGCGTTGGAGAGCAGATTGATGACAACCTGGGCAATCCGCTGATCGTCAGCCAGAAAAAACGGCGGAAGGGACGGGTCGATATTTTGCTCGAAAAGCTGGTTGCGCTCACCGATGCGGAAGCGTATCACCGTGACGATTTTCTTCAGCATTTCCTCAAAGCTGAATTCCACCGGGGAAAGTTCCAGCTTGCCCGCCTCGATTTTGGAGATGTCCAGGATATCGTTGATAACGCCGAGCAGATGCATGGACGCGGTTTCGATTTTGTCAAGACAGTAATTTTTGCGGTCGGCGTCATGGCTGGTTTTCGCAATGTTGATCATGCCGATGACCACGCCGATGGGAGTGCGTATTTCATGGCTCATATTGGCCAGAAAACTGCTTTTCGCCCTGCTTGCCTGTTCCGCGTCCTCCCTTGCCTGGACAAGCTGGGTAATATCGTTCATGACAACCACGATGCCCTTGCTGACGCCCTTCTCCTGCGCGGGGGAGGTGGTAATTTTGTATGTGGATGTCACGCCGTTTTTCAGCATGACGGATTCTTCCGTGGCAAGAGTGTCGCCGCTTTCCAGAATTGCCCTGCAGCGGCCGACCATGGCGGCCACCCAGTCATCGGGCATGATTTTTGAGAAAAGGTCGGCGAACGGCATTCCCACTATTTCGCGTATGTCGTTATGGGCGAGCAGAGAAGCGGCTGAAGTGCTGCCGAGCACAAGGCGCAGATCCTTGTCCAGCATGAAGATGACGCTCGACACGTTCTTCAGCAGAAGGCGGGTGTAAAAATGGGCCAGTTCAACGGCGGCCTCGTTCATGTCGCGCAGGCGTTCCGTCTGCTCGTGCATGAGGCAAAGCGCGCGGTAGTCCCGCTCCAGCTTGCGCACGCAACGCAGCAGATCCCTCAGCTCATTTCCCGGAACTCCGCCGCCTGCGGCGTCGGCCGTCAGATTTTCCAATCTGCGGACCAGTTCTTTATAGTCGGTCTTCTGGTTTGTTTGTCTGGTAGGGTCCATTGATCTGCCTGGCTGTTGCGGTTACGGCAAACAAAAAGTGACGGCGCAGTTGAGAAAACGGTTCGCAGCCCATACCCTGCCGTCACGCATTTCATGCCGTACCGGAAAAATTTGAGAATCCTGCACAAGAAATGATAGAATATCCAGAAAATATTGCTCGTTAACGGGAACCTCCGACAAAATCATTCGTCATGCAAAACTCTCCGTAAAATAACATTATAAAATCTGCGTATATTCAGTTTGCCCAATTATCTCTCAAAAGGCAAGCCCGTCGGGAGGATATTGTCGCTAGTGTTTACTTGCAAAAATTCCGTATTTGTAAAAGGACATAAGCGGGAGAGCTTTTCCCCGGATTCACTCGCGCGCCGCGCCGGCCGGACCATTTTTCAGCGCGTCAATTTTTTCAATGGCCTTTTCGTACTCAAAAACAGTGATGCAATCCTCAATTTCCTCAAGGGGTTTTCGCAGTTTTTCAGGCAGCGGCAGGGCCGCATACTTTTGCAGCAGCCTGTTTATGGCCTGTAAATCCATGGCGGCAAGGGCCTGGCGCAACGTGTCAAGCTCCAGTCCGGCAAAACTTCCGGTGTTGATGATTTCACCCGCCGACTCGCGGACGGCCCCGTTGTCCGGAAGAGCGTCGAGAATGTCAGCGACAAGCCGGCGCAGGCTGCCGTCCAGTTTTCCGATGCTTTCGCGCAGGAAGGAAAAATCCGCAACCTCGGCCGCATCCTCCATGTCTGCCGCAAGGCGCGCGGCGGCCGCCGCGCCGATAGTGCGGCAGCTTGATTTCAGGGAATGGGCGACAAGCGCGCATTCAGGGCTGTCTTCCTCCTTCACGGCCTTTTTCAGACGCGCCAGCAGATCGTCGCTGTCCCGACAGAATACCCTGAGAATATCAATATAGGCCGGCAGACTGCCGCAGACATTTTCAAGACCGTCCGCGCAATTGACGCCCTTGATGCTTCGTATGCCGCCGCTCTGCTGCGGGGGCAGCAGACAGGCAGCCTTCAGCTTTTCTTCTGGAATAAATTTTTTCAGCATTTCCGCAAGCTTGCGCATTTCTATGGGTTTGGGCAAAAAGTCGTCAAAACCCTTCTGCAAAAACATGGCGCCCTGCCCCACAAGGGCGTTGGCCGTGAGGGCCACAATGGCGACGCCACGGCAGTTTTCATTCTGTCTCGCCATGTTCCGCACGATCCTTGTTGCCTCAATGCCGTCCATCACCGGCATCATGTGATCCATGAAAACAACGTCATAATGTTTGGCCACGATGGCGTTGACGGCTTCCCTGCCGTTGACGCAGGTATCCGGCACAATGCCGAAGTGGGCTATGAGTTCGCGGGCCACCAGCAAGTTGGTGTGCATGTCGTCCACAACAAGGATATTCGCCGACGGAGCGGTAAAAGTAATATCGCTGCTGCGCGCGTTATGCTCCGTTCTTTTGTCCCCACGCAGCAAATTGGCTATGTTGACGCAGGTAATAGGCTGCAGGAGTATTTCCGCCTCCTCGACTTCCGGAACTTCGCCCAGTTTTGTGATGAATGCGAGGCGGGTGCGGCGCGCCCCCTCTCCGCGCACGTCAAAGCGCCAGGCGTGCGCCACGGGGATGAAGGCGAAATCGTATTCGTCCAGATCCAGAGCGGTCACAAAATCGTGCAGATTGGGCGCGATGTAGGGCTTGGGAATGCTCAGATCCTTGATGGCCCGGAGCAGGGAAACCATCTCAAGGGGATTGTCATGGTAAATGAGCATTCGGGGCGCACACTCCGGGCCAATGGCGGCCAGCGGTTCGGTATCGCTGAATCGCTGCCATATCCGCGCGGTAAACAGAGATCCCTTCTGGTAGGTGCTCTGCACTCTGATGGCGCCGTCCATCATGCCGCAGAGGGTTCGCGTGATGGCAAGGCCAAGACCCGTTCCCTCAACGTCGGCATGCTGTCTGACGTCGCTGCGGGCAAAGTCGTCAAAAATGGCGTCCATATCCTCTTTTTTTATGCCGATGCCCGTGTCCTTGACCTGGAAGCACAATTCCACCGCGTCGTCGCGGCGGGATTTGAGTTCCACGGAAAAACGTATGAAGCCCTTTTGCGTATACTTGAAAGCGTTTGTGAGCAGGTTGAGCAGTATCTGCCGCACCCTGGCTTCATCGCCCGTAAGAAAGGCGGGGATGGAGGGATTGACGTGCGCCGTGAAGGTCAGTTGCGGCTTGCTCATAAGGCGCACGCGCGTCATGTTGAGGACATCGTTGAGCATGCTTGCGAAATCGTAGGGTCTGATGTCAAGCTCAAGGGAACCCGATTCGATTTTGGAGAAATCCAGAATGTCGTTGATAAGGGCCAGAAGGGCCTTGCCGGAATGGGAAATGATATAGGAAAAGGAACGTATCTCCGCGGGAATGTTTTTTCGGGAGATAAGTTCCGCGCTTCCCAAAATGGCGTTGAGCGGCGTGCGTATCTCATGGCTCATGCGGGCGAGAAAAAGGGATTTCGACTTGTTCTGCGAATCCGCGCTGAGTTTCTGCGCACTCAGGCGCAGGACAAGCCAGACGCAGGCAATGTATATCAAAAGGCCGATGGCGGCGACAATAAAGGCTACCTGGCGCGCCGCTCCCGAATATGCGCTTTCGGGGACGCAGACACCCAAAATACAGCCGTTGGCCAGACGGGCGAAAAAGGCGATGAATCTCACGCCGTCCGGAGAGACAGCGGAAAGCGGGGGGGGATTTTCAGATCCCGCGCGCCCTCCGGCAGAGAAGAGGGAGGAATGGGTGAATCGCTCCACCAGGGGCTGGCTGGATTTGCCGACCTCGCGATAGGGCCAGCCGAGATATTTGGAGTCGGGATAGACCAGAATCGCGTTGTCCGGGGACAAAAGCACGCCGTAACCGCCCTTGTCCGCATAGAGCCCTTGGACAAAGTCCGTCAGGAAGGTCATGGGGATATCACCGGCGGCCACGCCGCAGAATTTGCCCTGCGAATTGTACAGAGCCCTTGAAAGAGTCAAAACGAGTTTTTTTGTTGTTGCGGCAAGATACGGGCCCGTGGTCACAATGCTGTCGGGATTGTCAACGGCATTGGCATACCATGCTCTTTTATCCTGCATGTACATGTCTTTCTGCTGTGCACGGCTGGGGAGAATGATTTCATCATACAACTGCATGTAAACCGTCGCCGCCATGAGGTCGGAATTCTCCAGCGCGTCATTGTACACGGTATTGACATGATCAAGATATGTTTTAAGATTTTCCTGGGAATCGACATTTTTGATTTTGTCCTGAAGCATCAATGTTATGGCTGAAAAATCTTTTGTCAGAATTTTTGTCATCCGATTAACTGTAAAAGTTGCGACGCGCATCACTTCTTTGATATTGTCAGACAAATGTGTATTTATATTTTTGCTGACAACGTAATAGACACTGACGGTCAAAAAAATTACTGTCACGAGAAGAAAGAACAATTTTTCAATATTGTGCAGAATAATCTTTATATTCATGATGAGAGTTTACCCAAAGAATGTTTCAGCTTCAGAAAATTCTCGCCCCGCAGGCGTTTCAGGGAACAAAAACATTCGCAAGTTAACACCCTCGCAGATTGGCATTCAAATTCAGCAGTTCCTTTCTTTGCCGTTCCATTTGCAGATGCAGGGCCACCCGCTTTTTCAGCAGCGGCGGCGAAAAGGGTTTGCCGAAATAGTCCACGGCCCCCAGGGAGAGCCCGTACAATTCATTTTCCACATCCGTCTTGGCGGTCAGAAAGATGACGGGGATATCTCTTGTGGCGGAATTCCGGTTAAGAAGGCCAATCACCTCATAGCCATCCTGATCGGGCCTCAGGATGTCCAGAAGGATCAAATCCGGCCGGCCGGAGCCCCCTTTGAGCAGCTGGAACAGTTTTTGCCCGCTCGGCAGGGTGATGACGTCGTATTCGTCCATCAGGGCTACCCTGGCCGCCTTGAGGATTACGGGGCTGTCATCCACGACGGCGATTATGCTGCGTTTGCCCACATTCGACTCCATTCCGGCAGGAAGAGAACACAACGATCCAAAACGGAAATCCGCTCACGCTCAAAAAACAGCCGGAAGTCATCTTTTTTTGCTTTTTTGCTTTTTCTGCGTCGCCGCGCCGCGTGGCGGCGCTTCCTGCGCGCGCAGGAGCGCCCGGGCATTCGGTTCGCCGTTTTGGGCGGCCAGCCTGTACCAGCGGTTGGCCTCGCTCAGGTTGTGAGCCACGCCTGTGCCCTGATCGTACATGAGCCCAAGGCTGTACTGGGCCGCAGGCTCGTTCTGTTCGGCGGCCCTGCGGTAATATTCAACAGCCTTGTTGTAATCCTGGGGCACGCCGCGGCCCTGCTCATACATGAGGCCGAGATTGTACTGGGCCTCGGCGGAACCGCTCTCCGCTGCGCGGGAATACCATTGCACGGCTTTGGCGGCGTCCTGCGCATAGCCGCGCCCTTCGGCATACATGTAGGCCAGATTGTTCTGCGCCTTGATGTGGTCCTGGTCCGCGGCCCTGCTGAACCAGTGGGCGGCCTTGGTGTCGCTCTGATTTTCTCCTTTGGCGTTCAGGTATATCCAACCCAGGGAGTACTGGGCTTGGGCGAGGCCCTGGTTTGCGGCCCGGCTGTACCAGTCTATGGCCGTGTTTTCATTTCTGGGCACGCCGCGCCCGTAGGCGTAAAGATAGCCAAGGCTGTATTGGGCCAGGGCATGCCCCTGCTCGGCGGCCCTGGACAGCCAGCGCGCCGCCTCCCTGTAGTTGCGGCGTACGCCCGTGCCCGAGGCCAGAGCAGCCCCAAAGGCGTACTGGGCGCTTGTGTCGCCCTTTTCCGCGGCCTGACTGAAAAGCCGGACAGCGCGCGTCTTGTCCTGTTTGACTCCCTTGCCCTCCAAAAACAGTATGCCCTGCACGTACAGGGCTTCGGCGTTGCCGGCGGCGGCGGCCGTATTGAGCAGGGCGGCGGCCCTGGCGTACTCCTGCCTGTCAAGCGCCTCCTGGGCTTCGTGCAGGGATTCCTCACCGGCGGCAAAACAGGGACGCGCGGAAAGGCACAACAGGAGAAAAAGCGCGCAAAAACGCCTGGCTGTGAGTAAAAAAAACGCTATCGCTGTCTGTTTCATACCGGTTTCACAATCGCGCGAGTGCTTTGATCCAATACCGATTTTCGCTGCCCTGCACCGTCATGGCGTATTTGGCGCAATAACGGCGGCGCGCGGCCTGCACGACATCACTTTTCCACCAAAGCTGAGGATTGTCAAAGACTCGTCCCACCGCGCCAGCCGCCTCCTCCGGCGTGGGATACCATATGCCGGCTTCCGCAAGCCCGTCGAGCATGATTTCGCTTTCCCGCGTAAAATGCCAGAATGGACGCGACCAGTACGACACCATGGGAACATTGGCTGCCAGAGCCTCCAGCATGGTGGTGCCCGGGTGGTCAAGGACAAGCAGACGGCAGGAAAGCATCCGCCCGGAAAGATCGCCCGCGCACAGGCGCACTTGCGGAAATTGCGGCAAAAGCCAGTCCGCGTCCCTGAGGGTGCCCGGCACGGGGAAATAGGGACGGTACAGGCTGCGCCCGCGCAAATCATCGCGCAAGGCCGCGAAAAATCGTCTTTTGGCCTGGCGGTACTCCAACGTCTGCAAGGGGGTCGGCCAGGCGTCCATCCTGTAGGGAAAAAGCGGCATCTCCGTGCCCACAAAAAGGATATCTTCCCCTTCGTCGCGATGTCCTCCGGCAATGCGGGCAAGCTGCGGGTGAGGCAGGGGGATAAAATTGCCGCGCAGGCCGCCGTGTTTCCGCCAGCCCCAGGTGATGAAGGCATGCTGGCGGTACTCCACGGCGGGCGCCAGACAACCTGTGAAAACCTGGCCGTAGCCGGCACCGTGCTGCACATACGCAAGGCGGTGCCCGCGCCCGCGCCAGATGGCCAGTCTCTGGAGGTATTTTTCGTCTTCATAGGCCCGGATGCTTGCAATGCGCAGGCGGGGGGCGCGGGTCGCGGCCAACTCCGCGGGATGTCTGAGTTCACGCAGACTGCGCGGCAGCGTCGCGAAGAAAACGGGCAAAGCCGGCAAGGGCGGATCGCATTGCGGCCTGTCTCCTTCAAAAACGGCGCGAAGAGGGGAAGAATGATCCTCTCCCCTGCTTTTATGCAGCAATGCCAGCGAAAAACGCAGGCTTTGAAGCAGGCCCATCCCCTTGAGAGGCGGACAGGGCAGCCCCAGGGCAAGACGGCGTGCGCCTTGCCGCAGGCATTCCTTCATCCTCCGGGGAGCCCTGTCGTGCCCATGTCGCTCGCTGAGGGGGGGCAGGATTTCCCTTTGCCATGCTCCGGGCCATGCGGCCTCCAGCAGGCGGGAAAGGAGCCAGTGATTGAAGGCTGTGCCCAGCGCGCCGTACAGGGTAAAATCGCGTCCCGTCGCGAAGCTGAAAGAACAC
>JAISXC010000172.1 GCA_031270875.1 Desulfovibrio sp. | reverse complement strand
GGGCCTGCCCTGTGTTGTCGGCGATGTGACGCTGACCGGCAGGGGGCTTGCCCTGCTGCACCGCTATCTGACCGGGGAGAACCTGAGTCCGCGTGAGGTCAGCCGGCGCGCCCTGCGCGACGACACGCCCACCTTGCGCTGGTATGCCCGCCTGTACGGGCGTTTTTGCCGCAACGTGGTGTTGACGACCCTCTGCACCGGCGGCCTGTGGATCGCGGGCGGCATCGCGGCGGACAATCCCCTGGTCGTTACCGGCGAGGGCTTCGCGGAAGAATTTTTTGCCCTGCCCGGTTTTGAGCCGCTGCTCCGAAGCGTGCCCGTCTCCCTCATGGACGACAAGAACAGCGGTCTCTGGGGAGCGGCCTACGCCGGATTTCTGCGCCTGGGCGGAATCCGGGGCCGGCTCAGCCCCTGTCCGGCGTGACGGGCGAAGCCCGGTCGCGGAGCGCTTCGGCCAGGACAGCCCGCAGCACGTTCAGGGACGCTTCCGCCGTGTATATTTCCGCGGCTTTGTCCGCGTTGCGCTTGAAGCGCGTGATGTCTTCCGCCGTCAGGGCGTTCAGCTTTTCCGCCAGGGCTCGCGGCGTGAAATCCTCCGCGATGACGCCGAGGCCGTGTTGTCCCACAATGGGCGCCATCTCTACCGAGGGACCGATGGCCACGCCGATGCGCGCCTGGATGAACTCAAAGAATTTGTTGGGCAGCATGTGTTTTGTGTTGAAGCCGGTGGGAGGCAGCAGATACAGGCCCATGTCGTAGCGGTTGCACAGGCGCGTCAGCTCCGGCATGGGGACGGGATCCCGCAGGCGCACGTTTTTCCGCGCCGCCGCCATGTTCTGGAGTTTCCGCATATACGGGCCGTCGCCGACCAGATACATGTCCAGCGTAAAACGGCTGTCCGTGTGGTCCATGAGTGAAATCATCAACTCAAGACAGCGGTTGGGCCTGGCCGCGCCGTGGTGGACCAGGCGGATGCCGCCGGGGTCCGCAGGGTTAACCGGCAATTCCATATATTCCGGTCCGCTGTAGGCCACTTCAGGTCGCCGGCCGAAAACGCGCCGATATTCATCGGCAATGCCCGGGCATACGGTTATCATGCCGGCGCAGCGGGGGATGTATTCGGCGCACAGGCTCGTCAGGTAGCGCTGAAAAAACAGCCGCCAGGCCAGGCTGGATTCAAACCAGCGCGGGTAGTATTCGTGCGCGTCAAACACGACAGGTGCGCCCTTGGCAAGGGCAAAGGCAAGCGGGAACGGCTCCGGATCATGCACCAGCACCAGATCAAAATCCCCGGAAAAAGCTTTTTCCGGGTTGTCCGGCGCAAAGCGGCGCATGGCCGGGCCGTAATTGCCAAGGAGCAGATTCGCGGCGATGAAACCTTGACTGACAATGTTTTTTGCGCGACGCCGTACAGGTAAAAATTCCACCCCGTCCAGCTCCACGTCAGTCAGTCCCGCCAAAGTTATCTTGTAGTCCTTGCGCAAGTGTGCGGCCTGCCGCTGGATTCTCGGCTCGTACCGGGCATCTGTGTAAGAGAGTATGAGTAAACGCTGTAAAGGCATGTCGCGCGGTTCCATAGTATAATGTTATGCCAGAGCGGAAAGAGTCTGACTGAATAATTCCCTGTCGTTATCAGTGCACAATGTATGATTGTGCCACAACAAGGTCATGGTTCCACCGTAGCGCCGCACAGTGTTTCCCAGGTTTTTCATGTGATCAAATGCGTCGGCGTGGGAAAGTTTCATGTGTTCAAGCAGGGTAACCTCCATTGCCAGAAGCGGATGTTCCGTCAGTGGAAGCGGAACGCGGCGTTCCAGATCGTAAACAGGAAATTCTTTGGCCGTGCCGCATCGGAACCCCGCCATTGCGCTGAAGCCGAGGCTGGAATCAAACTCCAGGCCCGCCTCGGCCCACATGCGCCAGGTGGGCGCGCCTTTGAAGCGAAGATAGTGTTGTCGCCCGCCGCGAAGAGAAATCGGACATGAAGTTTTGACGTGTTGGAGTTCATAAAAAAAGAGAGCGGGATCATTGATTGTGGCATAGCCTGGATGAAAACCGGCAGAGTGGCCGCCCTGCCGCAACGAAGAAAACATTTTTTGAATGTGCGGCGCGGATAATGAAAAGATGTCGTCGTAACGGGAACCGCCGGTTCCGGATTTGATAAAAAAACAGCCTGTTCTGTTCACTCGTTCCAGTTGGGCGCAGATCCAGGAAACCGTGTTGTAGGGGTCCCGTCGCGCATCATGGAGCGCGAGTATTTTATTGACGGCAGCACGTATGGAAGGCCGCTTGATGAGGGAAGAGGCAAGGCTGCGCAAAAAAATACGTGGTGACGCGTTAAAGCAAAGCGTGGGATGGTCAATATCGCATGTGTACAGCAAGGTATAGGGATACCGCCGCACGGGAACGGTTATGCCGGCCTTCCGCAGCAGGCGCAGCAGAAGGTCAAGCAGTTCGTCCACAACAGGGCGCTGTATCAGCCCGTTTCTGCCAAGCCATGAGGTGGCGAAACGCAGGCGATCATGTTCGTCGCGCGGCATGTTCAGGTGGTCTTCAAACGATGTCAGGAGAAAAAAAATGGTGCCGAAAATGTCCAGCCCCGCATCGCCTTTTTCCGGAATTCCGAAAAGCGCCGCATATGATGTTGCGTCCGATGCGCTTCGCGTCTGACAGGCCGCGTGAGGGATGCGGCCGGCGTCAAAAAAGCCTTCCGGATTTTGTTCAGGAAAAAACAGATTGGGCAGTTCCAGTCGCCTGTCTTCGTCTTCAATGCGCCATACGGCGGGGTTGTCGCCTGCGGTGACTGTGGTTTTCGCGCCGAGAAATTCGCCAAGCACCGTTGAAACAAGGTAGGCGTATTCCGGGGCGAAATGAGGACCGGGGGTTGTGACGCGCAGTACCGTTACCTCCACAGCTTCGCGGCGCGGAGCGCGGCTTTGACGGCTTCCGCGCAGCGTGCCGTCCGCCTGGCGAAAGTGACGTGGAAATAGGGCCGGAGCCGCGCGCCGAAGGCCCTGAAAAACCGCTCCACAGGCTCCAGCATGGAACCCTCGAAATCAAATTTGCGGGTTACGGTCGCGGCGAATTTGATGGCCTCCCATAATACCAGACTTTGCGCGCCGCTGTTGCGCAACTCCGGATCGCCGCCGCTCAGCAAATAATAGGCGCTGCGTTTGTCCCAGACAATAAAGGCGCAGGCGTGAATGCGCCGCGTCGCGTCAACGGCGGCGAAGGTCGCGCATCTCTCCGGGCCGCAGGCAGCTTCAATCCGCTCCACCAGATCAGGGGCATAGGGCGTCCGCATCCCCTGCCGGGTGAAAGTCATGGCCAGCGTATCCATGATGTTCGCCGCCGGCCGGCCGCGCTCAACCTCAAGACGGCGTTGCGCCTTGCGGACGTCCGTGCGAATATTGACCTGGAATCCGTCCCATACGGCGTCAAGGTCGGAAAGATCGTCCAGCACATAGGTATAGCGCGTCGTCTGGCTGAACCCTTTCCAGGAAAACGGCAGCCAGTTGGTGATCGCGTAGTGAAAACTTTGAGAGAAACGGTCATATTCTGGCAGGGATTCAATAAGGGCAAACATAAGGTCTTTTTCCCGCGCCAGGCGCGTCGCGTTCTTTCCCTCGCCCGATTTGAGCCACGGCCCCAGAGTCTGAGTCAGGGGCGGTTGCAGTATGGAGCGGAAGAAATACCTGCGGCCCAGAATAAAAGGCAGACGCGCACGAACTTCCCCGTTCACGCGGACTTCCACGGCGTCCCACGCGCCGGGAGCCACGGCGTCCAGCCACCACGGCTCCTCGAAAAGGCAGTTTGTCACAGGGCTGTTGCTATCCATGCGTCACAGCGGAAAAAATGACATGATAGCGGTACTCGTAAAACATGCTTCGCCTGAATTCCGCGCGCAGTCCGTTTTCACCGGCAATGCGCTCCACAGTTTCCCGGCTGTGGCCGTAGCCGATGTTTTGCCCGGGCATTCCTTTCAATTTTCTTTTCATCTCTCTGCACAGGTAGAGAAGGTATTGCCAAATCAAACGGCACAGGGAAAATTCCTCTTTGACGAAAAATCCGGAGGACCAGAGCGGAAACAGAAAGGGATCAATGCAGCCGGCAAGGACGATTCGCCCTCTGTCCCGCAAGAGGCGGCGAAATGCTCCGACCAGTCTCCCCAATTTTTCATTGGTGAAATATTGGGCGACCTCCACCGCGATGATTGTGTCAACCATCCTGTCGCGCAAGGCATTTTCCAGCCCCGCGTCATCCGATTCAAACAGGGTCGCATTGGAAACGGAAAACGACTTCAGCCGATTTCGGGCATTTTCCAGCATGGTTGGCGAGAAATCAACGCCGGCAACCTGCATGAAATACGGTGCCAGATAGGCCAGAATATCCGCCGAGTCGCAGCCGAAGTCCAGCAGCTCCCCCCTCTTCTCCCCGCAAAGAAGAAGTTTTTCTTCGGCCTCGGCGCGCAACCAGTCTTCATCCTGATGACGGTGTCCGCCGTTTGTCCGCGTACTCCAGTAGTTTTTCCAGTAGGACATAACTTCTCTAAAAGAAAATGCAACTAGAAGTCATTTCATAAATCCAGAAAAAGTCATGAGAATCGAGTAATCGAGATTCATGAGCAAATACCAACGAGTAACTGATGAGCAGTGGGCAGTTTTGGATCCTCTCCTTTCACATGAGCCATCCTCTCAGCAAGTGGGTGAAATCGGGCGTATTCCGAAAAATCCTTGAGGCACTTGCCCGAGATCTTGAGGAACGTGGGGACATAACCCTATGCTCCATTGACGGCACATTCGCAGTGGCAAAAAAAGGGGCGCAAAAGTGGGAAAGACCAAGCGGGGGAAAGGTACGAAGCTCATGGTCATTGCGGACGCTTCTGGTCTTCCGCTCGCCGTGCACACGGATTCTGCCCGCCCTCATGAAGTCACCCTTGTCCAGGCTACCCTTGATGAAATTGTCACCTTGGGACAGCCCGGACGAATTATTGGGGATCGTGCCTATGACAGTGATCCGCTCGATAACGCCCTTGCTGCCCAAGAGATTGAGATGATTGCGCCACACCGGCGCAACCGAAAGCGCAAAGCAACGCAGGACGGTCGTCCGTTGCGACGATATCGTCGGCGTTGGAAAATTGAACGTCTTTTCGCCTGGCTCAATACGTTCAAACGAACTATGACGCATTGGGACCGGTTCCATGAACGATTCACCGCCTTCGTTCAACTTGCTTTTTTCATGATTTTACTCAGAAGAGTTATCAAGGAATTATGAAATGACTTCTTCTTATTATATGCGTTAACATAAGTTAAAAAATAATCTGGATGTACTATATCATATATAATACTGTTATTCATTATAGTCAACTCGGACAGTCGGCGCTGTTCGACATACAAAAATATATTCTGTCTGTACCACCGATCAATTTTTTCGTCATTCCATATTATTGGTCTAAAGATATCAAATGCGACAAATCTTCGCTCTAGAAATTTTTTAGCCCAATAAGATTGCCATTGCTCATTAATATGGTTCTTTCCGCCTTGATGTGGGATAGCTGCTGAAAATAAACAGAAATCTGCCAATGAAGTTAAAAAGTCAACAAAATTATCAGCATAGTCATAGGGCAAGTGCTCTGCGACTTCAAGACTGATAGCACAATCAAATCTTCCTACATCTTTCAACATCGCAGTAGAATTAAAAACAGATAAGTCATTTTGTAGAAACTCGGCTTCGGAAAGTACACGATATTCTGCTGGTACCCAAGGGCCATCTACACCTAAAACTCTCTGAATACCTTTTTGCTTTAAAACGTAGCACCATGTCCCTACTCCGCACCCAATATCAATCACAGAAGAAATTGATGTCAATGTTTCAAGTAGAATAGACAATATTTTTTCTGCTGCGTATATTGTTCTATCATGTCTATCCGAATAGAAATCAGCGTTATAATTAGTCAAAGTTTTTACCTCATCATATAAAGTACAAAAAATAAAATCTTATATTTTTTAATAATTCTTAAAAAGAAATCGAATAGTGCTAATAGTATTTTTTTATGGAATTTTATATTTTTTTGGTATAAACAAAAGATTTCATGAAAATAATTTTTATTATTATTGATAATTTCAAGCAAAGTAATAAAAGAGTTATGCTCAACATCTAACATATTATATTCTCGATATATTCTATTTTCCATAAATAATTGCTGAAATATTCTAATATAACAATAATAAAATTTTTTATGAAAAAAATTTTTATTATCTTCAAATAACTGGGAATATTTAATAAAGGTTAAAGCATGTTCAATATTTTTGTGTAATTCTGTTTTTGATTGCCATATTCCATTTTTATGGATTCTGTAACATGAAAAGAAATTATCGAATAAATAAATTTTTCCTTTTTGCAAATGCAATAAAAATCTTAATGATTCTCCTCTAAAAGCACAATCAAAAATTGTATTTTCTGCATCTTTGAAGTACTGCGGAATTCCATATTTGAAAACTATATTCCTCATTAATATAGACGAAGTGTGTACAAAAGGACATCTGTCATTCAAATAGTCATCGTATGTATATGACTTACCTAAATATTTTTTATCTATTCTATATCCTGAATATACATTATCTTTAACATAATATATATTGCCACCGCACATAGAATATTCATTATGTTTATCTAAAAAATCAACTTGTTTCTGTAGTCTATACTCATCAATCCAGTAATCATCACCATCAAGAAAAGAAAAATATTGAGTTTTTATATTAGAAAAAAGTATATTGGAGTTTGATAATGAGCCTTTATTTTTATTTGATAGAATAATATTTATTTTTTCTGGATATTTTGCTTTGTATTCTTTTAATATATAAACAGTTTTATCAGTTGATGCATCATCAGTAATCAATATTTCATATTTGAATGATGTATTTTGCATTAATATAGAATCTAGTGCTTGAGCTATATATGATTCTAAATTATATGTAGTGATACCTATTGTAACTTTAGTACAATTATTCATGCTATTACAATACTCTGACATCATGTTAATTGACTCCAGCGGGAGCAATTTTATTCAATTCTCGCCGCATGACGACATATTTCACTCTTTCGGGATATTTCGCCCGCTATGTCTCCATCCGTTCAACCGTTCTGCCGCAATACGCAAGGCCATGCTTCCAGGCCCCGACCCTGCGGGCGGCCTCGCCCACCAAGGCTTCCTTGACGAATTGCGACCGCGCCGCGCCGACAAAAGAGACGACCTTCATTCGTCTTCTTTCCGCAGGAGGTCGGCATCTTTCGCATATCGCTTGCCGCACGCCCCGCACATCATATCCTTTCCCAGCTTTTCCCCGCACTCGCACACCCGGCCGCGCACGGCCGCCGGGTTGCCGTTGACATAAAACTTATTTTTCCATATAAAAACTTATGAACAGCATTGAATGGACCGCCAAGGCCCTCCGGCAGGCGAGAAAACTTCCTGCCGCCGACCAGGGCAGAATAGCGGATGCTGTAGACACTCTGCGCGACTGGCCCGATACACCCCTGGTCAGGGCGTTGAGAGGCAAGCCGGGGTACCGCCTGCGTGTGGGGCGATACAGGGTGCTGTTCACCATTCAGAGCGGGATTCCCCTGATTGTCCGCATTGAGGAGGTCAAAAAACGTGATGAACATACCTACTAATCATCAGGTGATTACGCACAGGGGTATGCCTGTCGCGGTTGTGGTTCCCTATGAAGACTACACTGCCGCTTTTTCCGCCGACGCCGCGCAGGAGCGGCGGGAAGCGACCGTTCCGCACGAGGTGGCCGCCCGCGTTCTCAGGGAGCAAATTTCTCCCGTCAGGGCATGGCGTGAGCATCTTGGTCTGACGCAAACGGAGCTCGCCGGGCGCATGAATATTTCGCAGTCCGCTTTTGCCCAGATGGAGATGCCGGAACGCAGGGCGCGCGCATCCACAATCAAAAAAATCGCCGCCGCCATGGGGATCGCGCCGGACCAACTCAGGTGGTGAACATGCTTCATTGCCCATTCCCGTATTCCCTCCCGCACGCCCCGCACATCATATCCTTTCCCAGCTTTTCCCCGCACTCGCACACCCGGCCGCGCACTGCCGCCGGGTTGCCGTACGCGAGGGCGTGGTCCGGCACGTCCCTGGTCACCACCGCGCCCGCGCCCACAAAGGCGCAGCGCCCTACGGTCACGCCGCAGACCACGGTGCAGTTGGCCCCCAGCGTGGCCCCGCGCTTCACCAGGGTGGGGCGGGCCTCGTCCATCCTGCGGATGTGGGCGCGCGGGTTGAACACATTGGTAAACACCACGGACGGCCCGCAAAAAACCCCGTCCTCCAGGGTAACGCACTTGTACACGCTGACGTTGTTCTGTATCTTGCAGCGGTTGCCGATTGTCACATCCGCGTCGATGAAGACGTTCTGGCCGATGTTGCAGTCCTCCCCGATGCGCGCGCCGGGCATGACGTGGCAGAAATGCCAGATGCGCGTCCCCCGGCCGACGCTTGCGCCCTGGTCCACATACGAGGAGGGGTGAACAAAAAAATCCCCGCCCATCTAGCGGCACCCCAGTTTGCAGAGCTGCGGGGTGAAACGCAAAAAAACCTCCCTGCCGGTTTCCACGGATTCGTAGATCGCCATGATGAGTTCAAGGCTGCGCCGGCCCTCCAGGCCGTCCACCATCTGGCTCGTCCCTTTCTCAAGGCACTGCAGGACGTGCTCGTAATAGCTTTTGTGGCCGAAGCCGTAAACGTCCGGCGGGTTGACGGAAAAATCGCGTAGCGCGTTTTCGTCCTCAGGCAGGGCGTCGACGAAGCTCCAGCTTTCCATTTTGTTGACGGCAAAGCCGCCGATCACCACGGAGCCGTTTTCCCCGAGAACGGAGAGAGAGCCTTCCAGATCGTGCGGGCGGGTCGCCGTGGTGGCTTCTATGATGCCGAGGGCGCCGCTGCGGAAGGTCAGGACCACCACGGCGGTGTCTTCCGCCTCAATGCGCGCGAGGGCGGTGCGGCTCTTGGCGAACACGCTCTCCACGTCGCCCATCATCCATTCCAGAAGATCGACGTGATGGCTGGCCTGATTGGTCAGCACGCCGCCGTCCATGGCCCATGTTCCGCGCCAGGGGGCCTGATCGTAATATTCCTGCCGGCGGCACCAGCGCACCCGCACCGTGCCCAGCAGCAGCCTGCCGAAGCGCCCCGCCTCCAGAGCCTCGCGCAGCTTCATCACCGGCACGTTGAAGCGGTTCTGTTTGATCACGAAAAGCTTGATGCCGTATCCGCCGCAGGCGTGTATCATGGCGTCCGCGTCGTCCAGGGTGAGGGCCATGGGCTTTTCCACGATCAGGTGCTTCCCGTAGGGCGCGAGCTCCAGCGTGTGGCGGGCGTGGTTGCCGCTTTCCGTCAGAACGGAAACCGCGTCCACGCCGTCCCCCAGATGCCGCATCATGGCGTGCATGTCAGTGAAATGCGGCACGTTCCAGGCCGCGCCGGCGGCTTCCGCCTTGTCCGGAACAATGTCGCACACGGCCGCGAGTCTTGCGCCGGCTATCCGCCCGCCCCCCAGAAGCTCGCAATGCCGTCCGGATATGCGCCCGCATCCCACAAGGGCGATGTTCAACATGCGCTTTCCTCCAGGGCGGATTTCAAATCCAAGGCGGATCTCAAAATCTCGACGATGCGCTCCTGCGTCGCCGCGTCCAGGTAAGGATGCATGGGCAGCGAAAGCACGCGCGCCGCGGCGTCGGCAGCGCGCGGAAAATCCCCGGCGGCGTGGCCCAGTCCGGCGAAGGCGCCCTGGACGTGCAGCCCTTTCGGATAATTGACGGCCGTGGGGATGCCCGCGGCCAGAAGCGTTTTCATGACGCGGGCTCGGTCCGTCCCGGCCGGCAGCAGCAGGGTGTACTGCGCCCATGTGCTCAGGCCGTTTACAGGCGCGGGCGGGGGCGCAACGCCGGGCACGGTCCGGAGAAGTTCCGCGTAGCGGGACGCGGCCTCCCGCCGCGCTTCAAGCTCGTCGGCGAAAACCTCCAGCTTGGCGAGAACCACGGCCGCCTGCAGCGTGTCCATGCGGCCGTTCAGGCCGAGGCGCGCATTGTCGTTTTTGTTCCGCGCGTCAATGCGGCCGTGATAGCGCAGGGAATCGACCAGCGCCGCCAGGCCGCCGTCGTCGGTAAAGACGGCCCCGCCGTCGCCGTAGCATCCCAGGGGTTTCGCCGGAAAAAAGCTGGTGGTCGCGGCGTGGCAGCCGCAGCCGCACAGGGGGCGCCGCCGGTACGAGCCGCCGAAGCCCTGGGCCGCGTCTTCCAGCACAAGCAGATCGTATTTGCGGGCAACGGGCAGAAGAGCGTCGTAGTCCGCCGGGCTGCCGAACAAATCCACCGGGATGACGGCCCGGGGGCGCAGCTTTTCCCGTTTGGCGGCCTTCGGCAGGGGCCAGGCGCCGTTTTGCCGCAGGACGGCCTCTATGGTCGGCTCAAGCAGGGAAACGTCCATGTTGTAGTCCGCGCCGATATCCGCAAAGACCGGCGTCGCGCCGGTACGGGCGATGCTTTCCGCTGTGGCGACGAAAGTGAGGGGCGTGGTGAACACCGCGTCCCCGGGGCCGATGTTCCACGCCATGAGAACAAGATCCAGAGCCGTGGTGCCGGAGGCGCACGTCAGGCAGTGTTTCGCGCCCGCAAGCGCGGCGAGGCGCGCCTCCAGCTCTCCCACCTCCGGCCCCATGACAAAGCGGCCGTGCGCCAGCACCGCGTCCATGCGGGCGCGGATGCGCGGCTCAACGCGCCGGAACTGGGCTTTCAGGTCGATAAATTCCATCATGCGGCCAGCACGTCCCGCGCGACTTCATCCCAGGAGCGGACTTCCGAGGCGCGGCCGGGGTCGCGCCCCGAAAGCAGGGCCTCGCGCGCGGCGCGCGCGCAGGATTCCGCATCTCCGGGCCGGTAATAAAAAACGCCCTCGCGGCGCAGATCCAAAAAATCCGGCGCGACAACCGGCAGGCCGCAGTAGCGGTACTGGACAATCTTCAGGCTGTCCGTGAATACCGCTGAAAATTCATTTTTGTACGGCAGGATCATCAGCCCGGCATCGGCGAATTTCACGTAAGGTATCGTCTCCGCGAAGGGCATTTCGCCGTGACAGCGGACATTGGGCATGTCCGGGACGGATTTCACCGGCCCTATGATGTGGAAAAGGCATTCCGGGCTGCCCCGCGCCGCGCATTCCAGAAAATCGCGGTCAATATCCCATGTTCCCACATATACCGCGTTGCGGCCGCCTTCCGGGTACGGAGAGGCCGCGCAGGCGTCAAAAGCGTCCCTGTCCAGGCCGTGCCGGTCCAGGCGCAGGGAGGGAAGGCCGGAAAATTTGTCCAGCATGACGCGGGAAGGCACGCTCACGCGGTCAAAAAGCGGCGCGATCTCCATCTCAAGCTCCAGCAGGCGTGGATGGGCGGAGCGCAGAAGGCGCATGTCGTCGGAAACGCGGTACACCGTCCGCGCCGCCGGCTTTTTCCGGCGGAAGCGTTTGAACAGAAACAGGCCGGACATGCTTTCAAAAACAAAGATGTCCGTTTCCCTCACCAGGGGGCCGAGCGCGCCCAAAACACCCTCGCCGTAGCGGTCCATGAATCTCATGGTAAGACGGTCAAGGGCCGGCAGCATCAGCGTATGTGGGTGCCAGAGGGTAAAATGGACGTAGGAGACGAAGTTCGGCCGTATTTCCACAATCCTGTTGCAATTCGCGCGAATGCCGGGAAAGCGCGCGCGGTGGTCGCGGCGCAGGCACGAGAGCAGACTGTACCCGGCGGTGACGAAATTCACCCTGCGCCCCGCCCGGTGCGCGGCGTCCGCCAGATGGTGGAAACCGGCCCTGCGGGGGGACAAATAATAATGGCCGGTAATGAATGTTACAGTTTCAATTCCCTGACCCATACCGCTCCTCAAACCGGTGCGCTGACGGGGGCGCATAGGACGCGCCACCCCGCTCCCGCCTTTGCCAGGCAGGACGGGTAAAAACGTGTTCTGCGAGAACAGTAATCTTTTGCCGTCCGAACGCCATCTTGTATGACGAAATTTTATTCCATGCAACAATAATTCGTCCTTGTGCAGGATAATTCTGACCTTCTGGCTGATTTTGTAAACAATTATCCGCCATCGGCCTCAATCAGACCATGGGCTGCTCCGGGGCGGACGCATCTAAAAAAGGTCTATAAAGTGAGGGCATGAAGACCCCCACAGAAATTACTTTGGCAATTTTTCGAACCCCGCCTGACCCACGAGTGGAACGCACAAAGATGCACAGTCTTGAAATTATTATGTTTATTGCTTTGTGTACATATTTGTCGGGTGGCGATGGTTTTTATGACATGGAGGATTATGCCCACGCCAGGCAGGAATGGCTCCGTAAACATATTGGCATGCA
>JAISXC010000168.1 GCA_031270875.1 Desulfovibrio sp. | reverse complement strand
TTGCGGCGTAATCCCTTTGTACTTCCCGCCCTGAGCATGGGGCTGCTTTACTGCGCCTCGTCCTTTGCGGTGATTGTGGTGAATCTGCGCGGCGGCGGAAAAACCGGCGGCGATCCCGTCGCCCTCTTTCATTTCGTCGTGGCGCTTCTGATGGGCCTGGGCATATATTGCACCGCGAGAATACAGCGAAACGCCCGGTATCGGCTTTTTGCCGCCCTGGCGGCCCTGACCGGTCTTTTCTGCGCCGCCGTTCCGGTTCTGCCGGGGGAACTGCCGCTTTGGGCGTTCAACGGCAGACCCCCTGTGATCGGCATCAGCGGAGGCATTTTCATGCCTCTGGGGCTGGCGCTCTTTTTCCGCACAGCTCCGGCGGGCCGGGAAGGTTTTTTCTACGGTCTGATCATGACCCTTGGAGAACTCCTGTGGGTAACTCTTTTCCCCCTGCTCGGCGGCGCGTTCGCCAATCCCGCGCCAAACGAACAAGCCTTTCACCTGTTCACCTTGAATTGCCTGGCTTTGGGCGGCACGGGCCTGTGTCTGGGAGCGGCTCTCTACGCGCACGGCAATAGGGAAACGGGCGGGCATACCCCGGCCGGCGAGGACGGAATTCCGGAGGCGTGCAGGGGAACGCGCCCGGCCCTGTTGTGGATATTCGGCGCAGGCGCAGGCCTGTTTCTCCTCACAGGGTTGGAAACGGGCATGGCTTTGCCCAAAACAGCCCTCAGACCGGGTCTTGTCGGCCTGCCGTATTTTCTTCCGCTGCTCTTTCTGCCCCTGGCCGGGCGGATGCTGGACGGCGAAAAGCCCGGCGGGCTCATGCTTTTGCTCGTTCCCGCCTGTCTGTCGCTACCCTTCCTCGGTCCGGCCCAGGCAAACGGACCGCTTGATCCACTGGCCCTGTTCTGCCTGCTCTCCGTGACGCGTCAAACACTGCTTCTGGCCGTGCTGACTGCCTGCGCCCGGCTGATGAAGACCCATAATCTTCTTCCCCTGCTGCTGACCCTGGCACACTGCCTGCACCTCATGCAGCCTGTCGGCGCTCTGTCGCGCGGTCTTCTCGCCGCGTTTCCGAACGGCGTCTTCACGGCGGCTCTGGCCCTGGCTGCGGGAACGGCTTTCTGCCTGTGGCGCGTCCGCCGCCTGTTGCTGGAGAAGCCGGAACTATGGGAACTGCCGCTGGGAAAGAACATCGCGTCTGAGCCGGACATGGAAAAAATCCACGCCTTTGCCGCCGCCCACGACTTGACCAAAAGAGAGCAGGAACTCCTGCTTGGCCTGATCCGGGGCAAAGGATTGAAAGACCTTGCTCAGGAGTTCGGCGTGGCGCTTTCCACAGTACGCTACCATCAGACCGGCATTTTGAAAAAGACCGGCATGCCCTCCCGGCCGAAGCTGCTGCGCTGCTTCAGCCTTTGGGCTTTCCAACCGGAAACCCCGACTGCCTCGCATCCCGACCAGCCGTAAAAAATCTCTTTTCATTCCGATTTTTTAAAACAGGCATCAGGCTGTTTTTCTTTTCTTTTTTGGAAAATTCGAGGTTCGTCCGATGGTTGTTTTTCAAAATTCGAGGTCGATTCGAAGTTCCCATTTTTCTCCGGCGTGATACTTTTCTGCAGATTTTTGAAGCACCAACCGCCTTGCTTCTCTAAATTTGCGGAGGAGTACCCATGACCAACGCCATATCACGTATTCCGAATGGTGTTCTGGTTTTACCCTTGACCCTTATACTGTTCACGACGGCGCTTATTCCCGCCAAAGCGCGCGGGCAGGACATCACCATCAGCACCACACTGCCCGCAGGGGATATTTCCGGTAACAGCCCGACAGCGGACGGGCAGACCCGGCCGCCATACCTTGCGCCTTCGGCTGAAGGCAACAGCGGCGGCTTGGCAGGAAGAGGCTTCTTCGACGCCAAACCGCCGACGCAAGCGACGTTGCGCGCCAATGCGCAGTACCGAAAAACCCCTCTGAATTATTTTGACGCACGGGACGAAGAACGGGCGGGAAGGGGGCGCATGGACGCGGCCGCTCCACCGCGCGTCACAAAGCCGGACGGCTCCGTGGTCTGGGATATGGGCGCGTATTCCTTTATCAAGGGGGATATCGCCAAACCGGACACCTTTCCCGATACGGTGAATCCGAGCCTCTGGCGGCAGGCGTTGCTCAATGCCGGTCATGGCCTGTTCGAGGTCGCCGCGCGGGATTTCGGCAATGGCGATATACGCCGTATTTATCAGGTGCGCGGCTACGATCTGGCGAATATGACTTTCGTTGAAACAAAAAACGGCTTCATCGTCGTGGATGTGACAAGCTACAGGGAAAGCGCCGCAGCCGCCGTTGCGCTGCTGTATGACAATCTTGCGCCGGAAAAGAAAAACAAAAAAATACACACCGTCATCTATACACATAGCCATGTTGACCACTACGGCGGCATATACGGCGTGTTACAGAGTTTGATGGTTGACGATCCGTCCAAAGTGACCATCGCGGCCCCGGATGGTTTCACAGAAGCGGCCGTTTCGGAGAATCTGACTGTCGGCGCGGGCATGTCCAGGCGCGCCGGAATCATGTACGGCATGGCCCTGCGCTTCATTATTCCCAAAGGTGTTCCGCCGGAGCGGCGGCAGGTGAACAACGGGCTTGCCGTCGGTTCCGGAGTGGGCACCTCCGGTCTGGTTCCCCCGACTATGGTGGTAAAAGGGAATGTGACCCTGACCTTTGACGGCACGCCGGTGGAATTTCTTCTCGCCCCGCATACCGAGGCTCCGGCCGAAATGGTCATGTATTTTCCCGAATTCCGCTCCCTCTGCCTCGCCGAAATATG
>JAISXC010000153.1 GCA_031270875.1 Desulfovibrio sp. | reverse complement strand
GACGCCACACGCTTGCGTATGTCCATGAAGCGCAGGGCAATGTCGTCAAAACGGATGTCCGGCACCTCATACAGCAGCCAGATGATTTTGGCCGCATCCATGGGAGAGCCGCCGCCCAGAGCGATGAACATGTCCGGCTTGAAATCGTTGACCACCTCCAGCGCCCGCCTGACGACGGCCATGTCCGGATCCGGAAGAACGCCTGAGAAAATCCGGAATTCCATGCCCATGTCCTCCAGAACCTCAACGACTCTCCGGACATGTCCCAGTTGCTCCATGGTGTTGTCCGTCACAATGACAGCCCGGCTTTTGTCGCGAAATTCTTCCAGGGCCGGGCGCAGGGCGCCCTGTTTGTAGTAGACTTTGGGCGGCACGCGGTACCAGAGCATGTTCTCGCGGCGGCAGGCGACTGTTTTGACGTTCATAAGATGCTTCACTCCGATGTTCTCACTGACGGAATTTCCTCCCCAGCTGCCGCATCCCAAGGTGAGCGACGGCGCGACGCGAAAGTTGTACACATCCCCGATGGCCCCCTGCGAAGCCGGCATGTTGATCAGCACTCTGCCTGTGGACATCGTGTTCTGGAACAGCTCCACATGCCGCGTGTTTGTCTCGCGTGTATAGAGCACGGCAGTGTGCCCGGCCCCGGCCAGAAGCACCAGACATTGCGCCATTTCGACTGCGGAGGCGAAGTCCGGCGCGCGGTAGAAACCCAGAACAGGAGACAGTTTTTCATGGGCAAAGGGGTCGTCCGCCCTGATTTCCCCGCGCTCGGCAAGCAGCACGCGCGTGCTTTCCGGCACGGCAATGCCAGCCATCGCGGCGATGCGCGCGGCGGATTGGCCCACAATGGCGCTGTTGAGACCGCCGTTCCTGAATATGACGCCGGCCAGCGCCTCCGCCTGCTCCTTGTCGGCAAAAAAAGCGCCACGTTTGAGAAATTCTTCGCGCACGGCCCCGGCAATGGCGGCTTCGGCCACGACCGTCTGTTCAGAGGCGCATATCATGCCGTTGTCAAATGTCTTGCTGAGCAGAATGGAATTCACCGCCATCCTGATGTCGGCGGTGGCGTCAATCACCACCGGCGTGTTGCCCGCGCCAACGCCTATGGCAGGCGTGCCTGAGCTGTATGCGGCGCGCACCATGCCCGGTCCGCCTGTTGCCAGAATGAGGCTGACGCGCCTGTGTCCCATGAGCGCCTGCGTCATCTCCACAGAAGGATTTTCCAGGCAGGCGATAATGCCCTCGGGCGCTCCGGCGGCGACGGCCGCCTCATGGATGACGGCCGCTGCGGCGGCGGTGGAGGACTTGGCCCGCGGATGCGGCGAAAAAATGATGCCGTTGCGGGTTTTCAGACACAACAGAGCCTTGAAAACAGCTGTCGAAGTGGGGTTCGTGGTGGGCACAATGCCGGCCACAATACCGAGAGGCGCGGCGATTTCCCGGTACCCGTCCACCGGATCATCGACAATGATGCCGCAGGTCTTGGCGTCCTTGTATTTGTTATAAATAAATTCGGAAGCGAAATGATTTTTGATGACCTTGTCTTCCAGAATGCCCATGCCGGTTTCCTCCACAGCCATTTTCGCCAGCGCAATGCGTTTGGCGGTGGCGGCGGTTGCGGCACGGTGAAAAACGACATCCACCTGATCCTGGGTATACGCGGCAAAACGCTGCTGGGCTTCATGCACGCGCTCGACAATTTCCTCCAACGATTGTGTTCCTGACGCCATAAATCTGGCCCACCTTTCCATAAGGGTTGTTTTCTGCGGTGAAGCCGGCTTTCAGCATTGCGTCTGAAGACGGACGATGGCTTCTTTCGTGTCTTCGGGGGTTCCAAAGGCCGTCAGGCGCACATAGCCTTCTCCGCTCTCTCCAAAACCCGCACCCGGCGTACATACCAGCGCGGCGGAATGCAGAAGGCGGTCAAAAAACCCCCAGGAGTCCGTTCCCCTGGGCACGCTCACCCAGATATACGGGGCATTTACGCCGCCGTAAATCTCCAGCCCCATTTTTTTTGCCGCAGCGCCAAGCTGGACCGCGTTACGCCGATACCCCCTGATGACGTCCTGCGTCTGCCTCCATCCCTCTTCGCTGTACACGGCCTCGGCGGCCCGCTGCACAACGTAGGGACAACCGTTGTACTTGGTGCACTGGCGGCGGTTCCACAGGCCGTTCAGGGCGACTTTGCCGCCCCTGCCGTCGCCTATGCGCAGAGCTTTGGGCACAACGGCATACGCGCAGCGCAGCCCGGTAAAACCGGCCGTTTTGGAAAAACTGCGAAATTCCACAGCCACTTCGCCAGCCCCGTCCAGTTCATAAATGCTGTGGGGAATGCCGGGGTCCTGGATATAGGCTTCATAGGCCGAGTCATACAGGATCACGCAGCCCTCGCGCCGGGCATAATCCACCCATCCCTGCAAGGCTGAGCGGGAGAGCACCGTGCCCGTGGGGTTGTTGGGATAGCACAGATAAATTATGTCCGGCCGCGTTTTGGGAAAGTCCGGCACAAAATCATTTTCCCTGACGCAGGGGAGATAGATGATACGCTGCCACCGCCCCTCAGAATATTCCCCGGCGCGTCCGGCCATCACGTTGGAATCCACATAGACGGGATACACCGGGTCCGTCACCGCCACAATGCTGTCTTTGGCAAAAAGCTCCTGAAAATTGCCGACATCGCATTTGGCCCCGTCACTCACGAATACTTCATCCGGTTCCACGTTCACGCCGCGCGGCTTGTAATCGTGCCTCACAACCGCCTCACGCAAAAAGGAATATCCCTGCTCCGGCCCGTAACCGCGAAAATGCGCCGCCTCGCCCATTTCCTCCACCGCCTTGTGCAGGGCGGCCGTAACCGCCGGTACAAGCGGCCGCGTCACATCGCCGATGCCGAGGCTGATCACCTTCCTGTCAGGGTTTGTTTCCCTGAACACCGCGACTTTGCGGGCAATCTCCGCAAACAGATAATTGCTCCGAAGCGCGAGAAAACTGTCGTTGACTGTCGCCATACATCCCTCACTCCCAAAAATACACGCCGTCAAAAACGTCGGCGGCGGCACCGGTCATATACACATGACCGTCGCTTTCGTTCCAGTTGATGTGCAGAACGCCGCCCTTCAGTTCCACATCCACATCCCGGCTGGTATGATCGTGCAGGGCGGACGCCACAACCGCGGCGCAGGTGCCGGTGCCGCAGGCAAGCGTTTCCCCCGCGCCCC
>JAISXC010000132.1 GCA_031270875.1 Desulfovibrio sp. | reverse complement strand
CGTCGGCGAGCAGATCAGCGGTTGAAAGTTTCCGCGCGCACGCTTTTCTGCACCTGTCGCAGCCGGCGCACAGCCGCGCCAGCGAGCGGACGCTTTCCCAGTTCAGTTCGGCCGCGCTTTCGTCGCCGCCGAATTCCGGGGCAAGAGGTTCCATAAGCAGCCGTTTGCCTTTGGGCGAAAACTCCTCGCGGGAGAACTGCCTGTACACCGGACACACGTTCAGGCATTCACCGCATTGCGTACATCCGCGTTTCACGATCAGTACCCCTTTTTCGGGTTCAAAATCAGATTGGGGTCAAACAGCTTCCGGATTTGGAGCATGATCTCGTGTTCCCGTTCACCGAGTTGCCGTCCCACGTCCTTGAGCGAGCCGCCGCCGTGCTCGCCGGAAATGCTGCCGCCGAATTCAAGCACCGCCCTGTCCAGCGCATGGTGGGTTTTCACGGTGCGCGCGGCGTCGTCGGGATCCGAGGCGTCGTAGTGCAGATTGGCGTGAATGTTACCGTCACCGGCGTGCCCGAAAGCGATGAGCCGCTTGCCGTTGCCGGCGGCGATCTCCTCAAAGCGGCGCACGGCGGGCAGAATCTTCCCTCTGGGGACAGCCATGTCGCCCCCGATGCGGTCAGGGCCAAGCACGTATGAGGCCGCGGAAATACGGCGGCGGAAAGCCCAGAGCTTGTCTTCCTCCTCCTTGCCCACGCCTTCCATCCTCCAGAGCGCGTCGTCAAGCTGTCTGGACAGGCGGGCGTTTTCAGAGCCGATGGTTTCCCCGCTGCCGTCGATCTGAAACAGCATCATGGCCTTCACCTCGTCAGGCCAGGGACATTCGCCGGTCCTGGCCAGAATATCCATGCAGGTTTCGCCGATGAATTCGGCGGCCGCGGGCAGGATGCCGGCGGCAAAAACCTTGGACATGGAGAAAAGGGCGTCGTCAAGCGAACGATAGCCGACCAGCACGGAGGCGCTTGCCTCGGGCTTGGGGATGAGTTTGAGGATGAGCTTGGTGACGATGCCGAGCGTGCCTTCGGAACCGACCACAAAACGGGTCAGGTCGAGCCCGACCACATCCTTTTGCGTCCGGCCGCCGAATTTCAGCAGTCGGCCGCCGGGAGGGACAATCTCGCAACCCAGCACGTAATCGCGGGTAACCCCGTATTTGACGGCGCGCATCCCTCCGGCGCAGGTGCAGACGTTGCCGCCAAGGCTTGTGGCCTTGCCGCTGGCCGGGTCGGGCGGGAACATGAGGCCGAGTTTCTCCACCTCGGCCTGAAATGTCGCCGTGCAAAGGCCGGGTTCGACTTCAGCCACAAAGTCGGTGGCGGAAATGTCAATCAGTCTGTCCATGCCGAGCATGGAGACGACAATGCCGGGCACGGTGGGGACGCAGCCGCCGGCAAGGCTGGTGCCTCGTCCGCGCGGATGCACGACGACGCGTTCCTCATCCGCCCAGCGCATGAATTCCCGCACCTGTCCGGTGTCCTTCGGGCGCACGACGGCGAAGATGCTCCCTTTTTCATTGCTGGCGTCAGAGGAATAAACGCGCAGTACCGCGGGATCGAAACTCAGGCCTTCCTCTCCGAAGAGGTTCTTGAGAAATGCCCGATGTTCGCCCGTCAAAGAACTTGCATAGGTCATAAAATGCTCCTCATCGCGCGACGGCGCGAACAGTGGAAATCCCCACCCCGGTCTTGCGCCGGGGCGGGGATTTTTCTATTTTTTGAGGTGAGCCGCCACCGTTTCCCCAAAGCGCCCCAGTTCCCTGATCACCGTAACCCCGGCATCCTCAAGGGCGGCTATCTTGTCTTCGCCTCGGCCTTTGGAACCGCTGATGATGGCTCCCGCGTGCCCCATGCGCTTGCCCGGAGGGGCCGTAAGCCCGGCAATAAAGCCGAAGACGGGCTTGGGATAGCCGGAATCCCTGATGTATCTCGCGGCCTTCTCTTCGTTGTCGCCGCCTATTTCCCCCAGCATGCACACGGCTTCCGTTTCCGGATCGTCGCGGAACATTTGCAGCAGATCCAGAAATTTCAGGCCGGGAACCGGATCGCCGCCTATGCCTATGCAGGTGCTCTGCCCGAGGCCGGCGGAGCTGAGCTGATGAACGGCCTCATAGGTCAGGGTTCCGGAACGGCTGATGAGGCCGACGCTTCCCGGCTTGTGGATATAGGCCGGCTGTATGCCTATTTTGCATTTTCCGGGGCTGATGATGCCCGGGCAGTTGGGGCCGATGAGCTTGACGCCTTTGGCGTTGAGGTACGCCTTGGCGCGCACCATGTCCAGGACGGGTATGTGCTCGGTGATCAGCACCACCAGCCCGGCGCCGGCATCCGCCGCCTCGCAGGCCGCGTCGGCGGAAACGGCTGCCGGAACAAAAATGACGCTCGTGTCCGCGCCGGTCGCGGCGTAGGCCTCGGCGGCGGTATTGAACACCGGCACGCCTATGGCCGTCTGCCCGCCCTTGCCGGGAGTGACGCCGCCCACGACCCCGGTTCCGTATTCGATCATTCTTTCGCCGTGAAAGGTGCCTTCGCGGCCGGTAATGCCGTGGATGATCACACGGGTGCTTTCGTCGACCAAAATGCTCATGGACGGGCCTCCTTTGTCTGTTCGGCGATAAGCCGCGCGGCCTCGCCCATGCTTGCCGCCGTCGTGAAGTTCAATCCGCACTCGTTCAGAATGCGGCGGGCCTCCCCGACGTTCGTCCCTTCCATGCGGATGACGATGGGCAGGCTGAGTTTCAGTTCCCTGGCCGCCTGCACAACCCCCTCGGCCACAATGTCGCAACGCAGGATGCCGCCGAAGATGTTGATCAGGATGCCGCGCACGTTGGGATCCGAGAGCATGATCTCAAAACCCTTTTTGACCATCTCCACGTTGGCGCCGCCGCCGGCGTCCAGAAAATTGGCCGGCTCGGCCCCGGCCTGCTTGATGGCGTCCATGGTGGCCATGGCCAGTCCCGCCCCGTTGACCATGGTGCCCACATAGCCCTGGAGGCGCACATAATTGACGCCCAGGGCGGCCGCCTTCCGCTCCAGCGGGTCTTCCTCTCCGGGATCGGACAGAGCGGCTATTTCCGGCCTGCGCTTCAGCGCGCTTTCGTCAAAATTGATCTTGGCGTCAAGGGCGATCAGATCGCCCGCGCCTGTCAGGGCAAGGGGATTTATCTCCACCTGCGTGGCGTCCTTGGCCACGCACAACTCCAAAAGCCTGGTGACGAAGGAGACTCCCTTGCCGGCCTGTTCCGGGCTGAGCCCGCACCCGAAAAGGAGTCTGCGGGCCTGGAAAGGCCAGATGTGATGCCCCCCGTCAAGTGTGGTGCGGAAGATGCGTTCCGGATGCTTTTCCGCCACTTCCTCAATGTCCATGCCTCCGTCCGGAGAGGCCATGACGGTGAGGGCTTCCGCCCCCCGGTCAAGGACGACGGCCAG
>JAISXC010000091.1 GCA_031270875.1 Desulfovibrio sp. | reverse complement strand
TGGTGAAACGGGAGGAGACGGCTCCGGTTCCCGCCCCTCCCGCGCCGGAGAAGCGGCGTCAGAGAAAAAGCAGATAGTTTGATTAGTCGGTTGACGTACTCGCCGTGGAAACGGTGGATACGAAAGCGCGACCGGAGTACCGGCGGGGCGCGGTTCAGATCAGGGCGGACTGTTTTTCCGCCCGGGCGGCCAAAAAAACGTCCAGGGAACCGACGGCCAGCAAAATGTAATCTCAACAGCCTTGCTTGATTTGGAGACAACCTTTCCTTGTTGCATGTGTACATCCTCAGTACATCCTCAAGGTCGAATGCCGCGAATGTCTCGCGTATGCGGTTGGCTTGGTAGACGGCCCCGCGAGCTTCGATCTTGCGCAGAACGGTCAGCAGTTCCGGTGGGGTAATGTCGCTGATGCCACGGTTTTATCCGTCGGTTTTGCGGCGCGTATGGCGGTATCTGTGAGGGGCATGGGGGTATCGCCTCCGTTGAGGCAAAACATATCCCCATATCTACCCCCGAATCAAAAGGGTGTCCCCGAATGAAAACAGCCTGATTCAAACAGCCATTTTCTGAATTTTCCTTGATTCACAAGGTGTTCAGGACTGTATTGAATCCGGCTGTTGTAAAATCTGGAGCGGGAAACGGGATTCGAACCCGCAACTTCAAGCTTGGGAAGCTTGCGCTCTACCGTTGAACTATTCCCGCAGAATATATGGGCGGATAACCGAAACAGGCCGGTCGTGTCAAGCCGCTTTTTCACGAGGCGCGAGACGGACGTTCCCTTGTTTCCAGACATGGCGGAAACGCCGGCCGTACAGGCAATTACCCACCCTTGCTGGTTGGAAGGCCGTTTCCGTTACCAGCCGTAATACTTTTTGACTGTCGCCCAGGCGACTTTTTGCAGAAACGCGGCGGCGTCTTTGTCCAGGCCGAAAGCATAGTTGATACCCTCGGGAGATTTTTTGAACAGCGCGGCATACGCGGTGCAGGCGCCGAGATATGTGCCCAGTCTGCTGGGATGCCGTTTGTCCGGCTCGTACAGGTTCAGGTCGGGACGCTCCTTTACGGATTCGGCAAAGGCCAGTCCGGCGGGAATAACCAACATGTTGTTTTCGTTGCCCGCCTGGGTATAGGCCTCGGCCAGTCCCTCGGTCATATCCGGTTTGTCGGCATAGGCCCAAGTCATATACAGAATCGGCTCCGCGCCGTGTTTACGGATGGTTTCTCCGTGTTTCCTGGCATATTCAAAAAACACGGGGCGCAGTGTCGGATGTACCGGGCACTGGCTGCAGTCCAGCATCATGGCTGTGTCAAAGGGTCTGCGCTTTGGATCATTGAACACCACTTCATTGTCACCCACAAAGGAGTACGAACCAACGCCGGCGGGATCAAAATAGGCATCCACATTGTGCCAGGACAGGCCGGAACCGCCGATGGTGGCCGAGGTGCTGCGTATCTTCCGGGTTTTGTCCGCAGAGGTTATCAATCTGTTGAACACCGAATGCATGCTGTTGTTATAATAAAAGAAACTGTTTCCTATAAAAAGTACTGAAGAGGGAGCGGTCACGTCAGGAGACGTTTTCCTGGGTTTGGTCGCGGCGTCAGCCACGACAGGCATGCCGAGGGCAAAGACGAGGGCCAGGACAAGACTTGCCAGACATCCGCGGAGAGCCATTTTTTCCATAACCTCCTCCATAATTTTAAGGTGTTTTCGTCAACACAACTTTCTGTTTGATACCCGGAACAGGATGGTTGTGTCAAATCCCTTGCGCGGGGCGGCGGGCCGGTTTTCGTCTTGACCACCACGGCCGATGGGCATAGAGTGTTCACAACAAAACGGCGGAAAGTTCAACAGATAAGGAGACCGTCATGGACATCCTCGAGGCCCTGTTTACACGGCGCAGCATACGCAAATACTTGCCCCAGCCCGTGAGCGACGAAGACATAACCCTTCTGCTCAAGGCGGCCATGCTGGCGCCCAGCGCCAACAACTGCCGCCCCTGGCATTTTGTTGTGGTGCGGGATGAAGCCACCCGCAAAACCCTCGCCGAGCGCCACCCCTACGCCAAAATGGCCGCCGGAGCTCCGCTTGTTATTGTGGTGTGCGCCAACCTGGACGAACAGAAGGGATCCGATTTCTGGGTGCAGGACTGCTCGGCGGCCACGCAAAATCTCATGCTGGCGGCGCGCGGCAGAAATCTGGGCAGCGTGTGGTGCGGGCTCTATCCCAGGGAGGAGCGCGAAAACATTGTGCGCGAGGTTCTGCATCTGCCCTCCAATGTCAGGGCCTTGAGCCTTGTTGTCGTCGGGCACAGCGATCAGCCTTTTTTCGAGGCAAACCGCTTCAATGCGGAAAAAATTCATTATGATCGCTGGGAATGAACATTCGCGACATTCGAGCCCTGCTGGCCGGGGACAAGGCCACTGTCGGCACATGGCTGCAACTGCCCTCCACCGATGTGGCCGAAATTCTGGCGCGCGCCGGTTATGACTGGGTCGCGGCCGACATGGAGCACGCATCCTTCAGCCGATCCGCCCTGCCGGACATTTTCCGGGCCATTGAAAACGGTGGCGCCGTGCCTTTCGCCCGCTTGCCGGAAGCCTCAAAAACGGCTGTCAAGGCCGCCCTTGAGGCCGGCGCGCAGGGGCTCATTTTCCCCATGATAGAAAGCCGCCGGCAACTTGACGCGGCCATTGATTTCGCCACATACCCCGGCCAGGACGCATGGAGACGCGAGGGAGAACGCGCCGGGGAATACCGCGGCGTGGGATACTGCCGGGCCAACGCCTTCGGCAGGGATTTTGACGCCTATCTGAATGAGCGCGCTCCGGAGACTTTTCTCGTGGCCCAGATAGAACACATCAGGGCCGTTGAAAATCTGGACGCCATTCTCTCCCACCCGCGCCTGGACGCCGTCATGGTGGGACCGTATGATCTCTCGGGCAGCATGGGGCTTACCGGCCGGTTTGAACATCCCGACTTCCTCTCGGCCATGGCGGCTGTCCGGGAGGCCTGCGGGCGCAGCGGAGTGCGCATGGGTCTGCACATTGTGCATCCCGATGCGGAGGAGTTGGACAGGCAGATCAAAAACGGCGCGCGTTTCGTCGCCTACGGCATAGACGCGGTATTTTTGTGGCTTGGCGCGGAGCGCCCCCGGCTGGAGAGACAGTCGTGAGGATAACCGTTTTCGGCGGCTCCGGTTTTCTGGGCTCGCACATCTGCGACAAGCTCTCGGACGCCGGACACCGCGTCGCTGTCGTGGATTTGCGTCCTTCGCCGTGGCTCAGGCCGGACCAGACAATGATCACCGGCGATATTCTGGACGGGAATATTGTGGAGGAAGCCGTCGGACAGACGGACATGGTCTTCAATTATGCCGGCATCGCCGACATAGGCGAGGCCAATGCCCGCCCTGTGGACACGGCGCGCATCAATGTGCTGGGCAACGTCATGCTTCTGGAGGCCTGCCGCAAAGCCGGCGTCCGGCGTTATGTTTTCGCGAGTTCCCTGTATGTGTACGGCAAGTCCGGCGGATTTTACCGCTGCAGCAAACAGGCTTGTGAAATCTATATTGAAAATTATCAGGCCATGCACAATCTGCCCTATACCATTCTGCGTTACGGCTCCCTGTACGGGCCGCGTGCGGATTCGCGCAACGCCATCCACCGTTTCGTGCATGAGGCCCTGACAGGCGGAACAATCACCTACTACGGCGCGCCCACGGCCCTGCGGGAATACGTGCACGTGGACGACGCCGCCATGGCCACCCTGACCATATTGGACAAGGAATTTGAAAACCAGAACATTATCATTTCCGGCAACCAGCCCATGCGCGTGGGGGATCTGTTCAGGATGATGGGCGAGATGCTCGGCAGGGAACTGTCCGTCAACTACCAGGACGACCCAAACAGCGGGCACTATCAGATCACGCCGTATTCCTTCATGCCCAAAATAGGGCGCAAGCTGATGCCGTCCCTCAGCGTTGATCTGGGGCAGGGCATTCTGCGTGTGATGGAGGAGGAACATAAGGCCCTGCACCCTCAGTTTCAGGCGGAGGGCGGATATCTTATGCCGACGGACGATCAGCAACCATAACGGGACATTCAGATGAATATTATCGCTGTTATTCCGGCGCGCATGGGTTCAAGCCGCTATCCCGGCAAACCGCTGGCCCTGATACACAATGTTCCCATGGTGGGCCATGTGGCCTTTCGCACGGCCATGAGCAAAAGCCTCTCGGCCACCTATGTGGCCACGTGCGATGAAATCATTGCGAATTACTGCAAAAGCGCCGGCCTTGCCTGCGTCATGACCGGGGACTGGCATGTGCGCTGCACCACGCGAACCGCCGAAGCCCTGCTCAAGATAGAGGAGACAAGCGGCAAAAAGGCGGACATTGTGGTGATGGTGCAGGGGGACGAACCCATGGTGAC
>JAISXC010000159.1 GCA_031270875.1 Desulfovibrio sp. | reverse complement strand
GAGCCGGATTTGCCCGGCCGCGCCCCCAATCTTTGTCCCGGCTGCTCGCACCGCGCCGTCTATTACGCCGCGCGGCAGGTATACGGCGATGAGGCCGTATACGCCAGCGACATCGGCTGCTACACGCTGGGCATCGCGCCGCCCCTGCGCATGGCGGACTTCCTGGTATGCATGGGATCTTCCGTTTCGGCGGGCAGCGGCTTCGCATGGGCGTCCGGCATGACGGTGGTGTCTTTCATCGGCGACTCCACCTTTTTTCATTCAGGCATGACAGGGCTTGCCAATGCCGTTTTCAACCGTCACAATCTGCTCCTTGTGATTCTTGACAACGGCACCACCGCCATGACGGGGCATCAGCCGAATCCGGGCATGGAGCAGGCGGTCCTTGGGCAAAGCGCCCGGCATCTGGATATGGAAAGCATCGTGCGCGGCCTTGGCGTGACGGAGTGCGCCAGGGTTCGCGCCTTTAACCTGAAGGCCCTTCTGAAGGCCTTCCGGGAGATGAAGGCCAAGTCCGGGGTGCGCGTGCTGATTGCCGAGGAGCCCTGCGCGCTTTACGCCCGCCGCCGCATGAAAAAAAACGCGCCGCGCGCGGCCGTTGTGATTCGCCAGGGGGAAGGCGCCCAACGATGCCTCAACGAGTTGGCCTGTCCCGCTTTTTATCGCAAGGGTGACGAACTGGCCGTTGACCCTACCTTGTGCGCTGGGTGCATGGTCTGTCTGCAGGCGGCTCCCGGAACGTTCGGGGCCAGGGAACGCTGAACGCGTGACATGCCTCCACAATTTCAGAGGGCAAGGACGACATGAGAGAATGTACCGCAGGACAACGCCTGCGCGTTTATTTCACCGGCGTGGGCGGACAGGGCACATTGACGGCCACAACTCTTCTGGCGGGCGCAGCCATGGCCGCCGGGCTTGATGTCGTCGCCGGCGAGGTGCACGGCATGGCCCAGCGCGGCGGAGTTGTGGAATCCGTACTGCTTTTGGGGGGCTGGCGATCTCCGAGACTGGATTTTGGCGAGGCGGATGTGCTGCTTGGCTTTGAGCCGCTGGAAACCCTGCGCGGGCTGCCCTACCTGCGCTCCGGCGGGGCGGTTTTTTCCAGTTCGGACCCGTTGCCGCCCGTGGGGGTTTCCCTGGGCCAGGCGCGGTATCCCGAACTGGCCGTGATTGAGGAAAAAACCCGCAGGATCGCCGGATTGTGCAAATTTTTGCCTTGCCGCGAACTGGGTCTTGCCGCCGGTTCCGTGCAGAGCGGCAATACAGCACTGCTGGGGGCCGCCTGTGCCGCCGGCGTACTGCCCTTCGGCGCGGATGCGCTGGAAAAAGCCGTCAAAAATTTTCTTCCCCCGGAGATTCGCGAGGCCAACTTGAAGGCCCTGGCCTCGGGAGCCTCCGCGTGACGGAATTTTTCCGCGCTATGATGAGGAACATCGGGCATGACCTGAGCCTCGCGGCTTCATTCGTCCTTTTTTGTCTTTTGGCCTCCACGGCCGGCGCCACAGTGCCCGACGCGCCGCGGGGAGCCTTTCTGGGCGTTCCCTCGGCCATTCTTTACGATTTGGATACCGAAGCCGTTCTTTTTGAGCAGAATGCCGACGCGCGCATTCCGCCGGCCTCCCTCGCCAAGGTGTTGTCCATGTTTCTGGCCCTTGACCATGTCGGATCCGGACTGGCCGGCTTTGACAGCACGGTTGGCGTGAGCCGCGAAGCGGCTTCCGAGGGCGGTTCGCGCATGGGCCTGAAGGCCAATGACCGCGTTGTCCTGCACGATCTTCTGCTGGGCATGGCGGTTTCTTCCGGCAACGACGCCAGTACAGCTGTGGCCGAATTTGTCGGCGGATCGGCGACGGCCTTTGTCAGAATGATGAACGTCAAGGCCCGGCGCCTCGGCATGCGCGACAGCAATTTCCGCAATCCCCACGGGCTGCCCCATCAGGAACAATACACCACGGCGCGCGACATGCTTACCCTGGCGCGGGCCTACCTGCGCGCCTATCCTTTTGCGCTGCGATTCCACAATACCCATGCGCTCAGGTATCGCAGCAGCGTCACCTGGAACAAAAACCCTCTTCTGGGCCAGTACGAGGGCGCGGATGGTCTGAAAACCGGCTGGATAAAGGATTCCGGGTACAATCTCATTTTCACGGCCAGCCACGGGAAAAAACGTCTGCTGGCCGTCATCATGGGCGCGCCGGATGTGGGGACGCGGGGAAGCGAAGCCTGCCGTCTGCTGGACGCCGGTTTTCTGGTGTCCGGCAACCAGGCTGTATCCGTGGCTTCGGCTCTTTATAACGCTCCTCTCCCGCAGCGGAGCCTGGATCTGAAAAAGAACGCTCATGAAGCCGGGGTGTATCGGACAGCCAAAAGCATCCCCCGGAACGGGCAGGCGATCCGCAGGAATCGCGGAAAATGAAAACGGAGCCGGCTCTCAGCAAAAACTGTAGGCAAAGCCAAATTCGTGCCCCGCGCACAGGGGCATGGTTTGCGCGAAGGGCTGCTGAAGACCTTCCTGAATGGCCTCCAGCGTGAGGTCGCGCAACTTGAGATAGCTTTCGGCAAGGCCGAGGCTGTCCGTGTCTATGACGCAGTCGGCCTCCCCCGGTTCGTCAAAGGCGTCGGAAACGCCGCTGAGGTGTTTCACTTCTCCCCGCATGGCGCGGGCATACAGGCCCCTGGTGTCGCGGCGCAGGAGCGTCTGCATGCCGCAGCGCACCCAGATTTCACGGTATACGGGAAATTGTTCGCGGTTTTTTTGACGCATGATGTCGTAGGGCGTGATGGCCGCGACAATGCAGATCTTATCACGGGCGTTCAGTTGCAACGCATGCTCGCGCATGGCGCTTATGTTGCGCAGACGGTCCTGCGGACGAAAACCGCCGTAGCCAAACTGTTGACGGAAACTGTCTCCGTCAATAAATTCCGCATCGTAGTCGTTCGCTTCAAGATAGATGCGCAGCAGAGATCCCAGAGTCGTCTTGCCGCTGCCGGAAAGGCCAAGCAACCAAATGACAGGCATCATAGCGGTAATCCTCGTTTTTGGGCAAATACGCGAAAGTGTTTCGCCGTTCACCGGGGAATAAGCAAAATCCGAGCCATGCTTTGTCCTTGTCATCTGTCCGCTTTCTTTTTATAATTTTTTCTCATGACACTCAAAGAACGCCTGCAGCTCGCCGATGATCCCGTTTTTTTGATGGACGGCTCAGCCCTTTTGTACAGGGGGTTTTTTGCCAATCAGCATCTGCGCCGCTCCGACGGGTTTCCGACGGGGGCTCTGCTGCTTCTGGCCCGTATTCTGTTGCGCATCCTGCGCGAGGAGCGTCCGCAATATCTGCTTTTTGTCCTGGACGGCAAGGGCAGAAATTTCCGCCACGAGATATATCCCCTGTACAAGGCCAACCGTGACGCCACGCCGGAAAATCTTGTGGCCCAGATTGAGCCCGCCAAGCGCATGGTCCGCGCTCTGGGCCTGAGCCTTAAAGTTTCCGAAGGCTGTGAGGCCGACGATTGCATCGCATCGCTGGCTGCGCGTTTTTCACCGGAACACCCCGTGATTATTGCCAGTGGCGACAAAGATCTGAAGCAATGCCTCTCACCCTCCGTTTTTATATGGGATCCCGCCGGAAAAGGGGAAAAACTCGTCTCCGAGAAGGAATTTACGGCCGGGAGCGGCGTGGCCCCGGCGCAGTGGCCGGACGTGCAGGCGCTGATCGGGGATGCAAGCGACAACATTCCCGGCGTGCCCGGCATAGGCCCGGCGGCGGCCAGAAAAATATTCGCCGACTGCCGGACGCTGGAAGACATACGGGACAATCCCGCCAGGCTGCCGGCAAAATTTCAGGATAAAATCAAGGAACATCTGGACAGGGCCTTTGTCTGGCGCAAACTCACCACCTTGTCCCGCAGCGTCTGCGAAGATGTGCGTCTGGCCGATCTTGCGGTGCGGTCTTTCGATATTCCGGAATTTCGGGACATCACGGAGGAGTTTGAGCTTGCGTCCCTGCGCAGGGAGATGGAATCCCTGCTCCGTTCGCAGAAAATCCGTCCTGAGAAGGCCGGCATGGAAGGGAGCGGTTCGGGCGCCGTCCGCCAGCCGCCTGGGGCGGCGCCGCAACAGGGCCGTCTTTCCCTGTTTGACGCACTCCCGGTCGAGCCGTCATCTCCCGCCGGGGCAGATGTTGATCCAGTGTCCCCCGGGGCGGCGCTCCGCCGCGAACTCAGCCTTCTGGAAAGCGTCAAAAAACCGGCTGTCGGGGAATGGCGCTCCGTCAGGGATTTGCCGGACTGCGCGGGGCGCGTGGTGGCGCTGATTGCGGAGGCGGCGGCCGGAAAAGGGACGAGCCTGATTATCGGCGTCGGCGACGGGCAGAAAGGAGCCGGGATGCGCGAGTGCGCGTGGGCGGGGGAGATGAATTCCCTGTTTTCCTGGCTCGCCGGGGCTCGCCAAGTGGTGTGCGCGGATCTCAAGGCCCTGCTGCGGGCCGGACTGCGCTCCGCGGGAGGAATCAAGCCGCAACGCCCACGGGAGGCTGAAATTCATCTTGTCGAAAACAGCTTTGACCTGGGTCTTGCCGACTGGCTGACCGAGCCTGACGAGAGCGATTATTCCTGGCCGCGTCTTGCGGCCCGCCTTGGCGGCGGAACCAGAGAGACTAATCCCTCGGCCCTCGCCTTTGGCATGGCCGGGACGTTGCGGAGGAGACTCGCGCAAAACGGGCTGGAGACGCTCTACACGGAAATGGAGCTGCCGTTGACGCCCGTGCTCGCTGACATGGAAGAGCGGGGCGTGGCCATTGATCTGGCGGCGTTTCGGGAATTTCTTCTGGATGTGCAGAAAGAAATTGACAGTCTCAGCGCGCGGATTTACGCGGCGTCCGGCATGCGGTTCAACCTGCGTTCCGCCAGGCAGACGGGCGAGATTCTCTTTGACCGTCTCGGCCTGCCCGCGCCGCGCAAGACACGGGGCGGGCAGGCATCCACCTCGCAGGAAACGCTGGAAAAACTTGCCGGACGGCATGCGGTGATTGACCTGATCCTCCAGTATCGCAAGTTCGAGAAGATGCGTTCCACCTATCTGGAGCCGCTGCCGCGTCTGATAGACGCAAGTGGGCGTCTTCACACCACATTTAATCAAAAAGGCACGGCTACAGGGAGGCTTTCGTCCAGCAATCCCAATTTACAGAATATTCCCGTGCGCGGGGATCTCGGCAAGCGCATGCGCGCCTGCTTTGTCGCCCGGCCGGGCCATGCGCTTGTTTCCGCCGACTATTCGCAGATTGAGTTGCGCGTGCTGGCCCATATGTCGCAGGACGCCACCCTGCTGGCCGCCTTTCGCAACAACGAGGACATACATACCCGCACGGCGGCTCTCATGTATGACATCCCGCCGGAAAAGGTCGGCCCGGACGAGCGGCGCAACGCCAAAACGGTGAATTTCGGCCTGATTTACGGAATGGGCGCGCAGAAACTGGCGCGGGAACTCAACATACGCGCGCCGGAGGCAAAGGCGTTCATGGAACGCTATTTTTCGCGTCTCACCGGACTCAAGGCTTTTTTCGACAGCGTGGAATCAGATGCGAGAAAACAGGGTTTCGTCGCCACATTAAGCGGGCGCCGCCGTTTCTTGCCGGACATTCATTCGGCCAACGGCCAGGCTTTCGCGCTGGCGCGCCGCCAGGCCGTCAACACGGTCATCCAGGGGTCCGCGGCGGACATCATCAAGCTGTCCATGCTGGCCGTCGCCCGGGATGAGGAGCTTGAACGCGTGGGAGCACGGCTGACCCTGCAGGTACACGACGAACTCGTGCTTGAGGTCCCCGCGAAAAATGCCCGGGCCGCCGCAACGCGGACAGCCGAACTGATGAGCCGCGTCGCCCCCGGCGGAAGCAATCTCGCCGTGCCCCTCGTGGTGGATTGGGGCTTCGGTTCCAATTGGGGGGAGGCGCACTGACTTGTGGTTCTGTGCCGTTTTTTTCAGCATAACCCACGTGTTGCAGGATTGCGCAGACCTTTTTCCAGGCCGGTTCAATCATCTCATCTCTAAATTGACCGATTCAGGCAGCAAAGGAAGTCCTTGACGGCATGGGCGGCACCGAAACCTGGCCCATGTCCTTGAATATCTATTCGGGATTCACCGGAGTAAGCAAAACGCTGCGCATGGTGGGGCGGAACTTTGATCTCTCCGGTCCGGCATTTCTTTTCAAGCTGCTTATTCCGGCGGCGCTGCCGCAAATTTTGACCGGCCTCAAAGTCGGCTGGGCTTTTTCATGGCGGACCCTCATCGCTTCCGAACTGGTGTTCGGCGTCAGTTCCGGTTCGGGCGGCATAGGCTGGTTCATTTACGAAAAAAAGAATCAACTGGATATCGCTTCCGTTTTCGCCGGGCTGATTATCATCATCATCATCGGCCTTCTTGTGGAAAACCTGCTTTTCAATTATGTGGAAGGCAAAACGATACGCAGATGGGGAATGAAATTCTGAGGCGGGCGCCGCCGGCGTGCCGTCCAGACCTCCGCCCACCATCGCCAGTTGGGACCAAACCTCGTGAGCCGCCGCGTCATCCTCAAGGTATACGGCCATGTCTTGCCGGTTACGGACGAGTTGTACGCGGCTCTGGACAAAATCTGCGCCGGGGCGATCACAGACGGCCGGGATGAGCCGGTGCTCCGGCGTGAAGGGGAGATGGCCCGGATCAGCTTTGAAGGCGTGTATTTCCCCGTGGATGAATTCCTGAAGATACTTGCGCCGCATCTCGGCCCGGAGCACAGGGGCAGGCTGGACGTGCTGGACATTGAAAACTGGCGCCTGACGCGCCACGTTTTTGACGGCGGTCTGCGCACAAGCAG
>JAISXC010000310.1 GCA_031270875.1 Desulfovibrio sp. | reverse complement strand
AGAAGCGTTTTTGTCCCGCGCGGGTCACAGCCCAGTTTTCCGGCAAGTTCGGCGGCCGTCAGGAAAACATCGTCCAGCGCGGTAAAAATTCCCAATTCCACGCCGCTGTGCAGAGCACAAGACGCCCAGTACGCGCCGGAGGTCTGCATGATCGCGGCGGGAGTCCATACGCGCGTTCCGGCGGTGGAAAATTTCATACGGCAGCCCCCTGTTGCTGGAGAAAATGACATCAGAACCATGACCCCGTGCACCGCTGAAGACAAAATCCCGTTGAAAGCGGACAGCAGGTACGGATACGCCCCGCCTGCCTCACAGGAGTTTCAGGGTAAGGGGAAACACAATCTTTGACAACAGGCAAGAATGCTGCGGACAATCTTCTTGACAACCGGCGCAGTTCTTATACGTTTCTGAAATGGAAAAACGCGAAGAAGCGGGGGCGTCCGACATTGAGAAAAAGCTGACCAGAATCGGGCGCCTTCTGGAGGAACTCAAGGCTGAACGTGTGCTGTGCCTGAATCTTGAAGGCAAAGATTTTTTCGCCGAAGGGCTTGTGGTTCTTACGGCAAATTCCGCGCGCCATGCCCGCAGCCTCGCCGACGGCGTCGCAGCGCTCTGTCGCGAAAACTCATGGGAGTACCTGCATGCGGAAGGCTATGCCCTCGGACAGTGGATCCTGCTGGATTTGAACGATGTTGTGGTCAACATTTTTCTTGAACCCGTGCGGGAGCTTTACCGTCTGGAATCCCTCTGGGCGTATGAATGATTCTTCCCTTCCCAAAGGTAAAATGATCCAATGGAAAAAATCCGCGTGGTCCCGACACTGCTGCTGATCATGGACGGCTGGGGCATTGCCCCGCCCGGCCCCGGCAACGCCCCGTATCTTGCCAAAACGCCCAACATTGACGCCCTGCTGGCTCGCTGCCCGCACAGCAGCCTCATCGCTTCCGGCAGGGATGTGGGGCTGCCCGGGGGATATATCGGAAACTCCGAGGTGGGGCACCTCAACATCGGCGCCGGCCGCGTGATTTATCAGGATATGACGCGTATTGACGTTGCTCTGGAAGACGGTTCCCTTGCGGCCAATGCGGTTCTGAACGACCTTCTCGCCGCCGCGGCGCGGAGCAGGGGGCGGCTGCATCTCATCGGTCTGCTTTCCGACGGCGGGGTGCACAGCCACATCGGTCACCTCAAGGCCCTCTGTTCCCTTGCGGCCGGATCCGGCGTGCCTGTGCGCGTGCACGCCATCACGGACGGGCGCGACACGGATCCGCAGGCCGGCGTTGGTTATGTGCGCGACCTTGAGGCCTCCATCAGGCCGCTGTCCAACGTGCGCATAGCCGACCTGACCGGCCGCTTTTATGCCATGGATCGCGATAATCGCTGGGATCGCGTTCAAATTGCCTGGGAGGCTCTTGTCCACGGCAAGTCGAAACTGGCCGCAAACCCCGCCGCTGCTCTGGAAGCTTCATACTCTGCTGACATTACTGATGAATTTGTCAACCCCGTCCGTTTTGACACCGGAGACGCGCACGGGATTATGGACGGAGACGCGGTCTTTCTGTTCAATTTTCGCGCCGACAGAATGCGTGAATTGACGTCCGCCCTCATCATGCCGGACTTTTCCGCTTTTGACCGGGGCCGTTTGCCCACCCTCTCGGCCATTGCCTCCATGACCAGTTACGACACGCATTTCGACATTCCCGTCGCCTTTGCCAAAGAGCCGGCGCGCCAAGGCCTGGGCGAAACCGTTTCCCAATTCGGCCTGCGCCAGCTCCGCCTTGCGGAAACGGAAAAATACGCCCATGTGACCTATTTTTTCAACGGCGGTCTGGAAGAACCCTTTGAAGGCGAAGACCGCCTCCTTGTGGATTCGCCGCGCGATGTTCCCACGTATGACCGGAAACCGGCCATGAGCGCCCACGAGGTGACGGACGCCCTGGAAACGGCCTGGAACAAAAAAATTTATGACTTTGTCGTCTGCAATCTGGCCAACGGCGACATGGTAGGTCATACCGGCGTGCTCCGGGCGGCTGTGGAAGCCTGCCAGACGGTGGACGAATGCGTGGGGCGCATGGCGAAAGCAGTGGGAGAGCGCGGCGGCAACATGCTTGTCATCGCCGACCACGGCAACTGCGAAACCATGCTCACGCCGGACGGAAGACCGCAGACGGCCCACACCACCAATCCGGTGCCCTGCATTCTGCTGACCGCGGGCAGGACAACCCGTTTGGAGAGCGGGAGGCTTGCGGATGTCGCCCCCACTCTTCTGGGACTTTCCGGCCTGCCCGTCCCGTCGGCCATGACGGGCCGCAATCTGGCCGCGGGCGGGCAATCGAATGTCTGAAAAAAACCGGCGTATTTCCCCTGTGCCGCCGGACGGCATGGAGATAATTTTCTTTTACCAGTGCCCGCACTGCGGCAAGCATGTGCCCGTGCCAAGCCCCACGGAACCCAGAATGCTGAACTGCGACAATTGCGGCAGGGCCTTTCCCATCATCCCGGTGGATGAGCACGG